>DATDSY010000042.1:0-17556 GCA_035291125.1 Candidatus Norongarragalinales archaeon | reverse complement strand
GAAAACCACTGTGCTGAAGTTCGTGGAAAAAGCCTTTTCCACAGTCGAAACTCGCTCTAAAAAGAATCCGATTCAAGCTTTGGTTGACGCAGTAGAACACTCCGCGCCACGCGAGGAAGTCACGCGCGTGAGGTTCGGAGGAGTTTCGTACCAAATCGCCGTCGACGTTTCGCCGCAGAGAAGGCTGGATTTGGCTTTGCGAAACCTCGCTTTGGCGACGATAATGAGCGCTTTCAACGCGAAGACCACCATGGCCGACGCGCTGGCGAACGAGCTGATACTCGCTTCACAGAACGACGCAAACTCGTATTCCGTGAAGCGAAAGAACGAGATGGAACGGGTCGCGAGAAGCGCGAGGTAACTGGTGGTAAAAATGGCCGTAAAATCAGCGAAAAGGCTGTACCTGTCCAACAAGGACAAGAAAATCGCGGGCGTATGCGGGGGAGTCGCGCAATACTTAGGCATCGACCCAACAATAGTGCGTCTCATTTGGCTTTTGCTCGCGTTCGCAGGAGGATTCGGAATCCTCGCGTACCTGGTTGCATGGATTATAGTCCCGCGCAACCCAAACTCCAGAGTTTAAGCTCTATACCCGTTTGGAAAACAAAAAGGTTTGATTAACGATATGGCACGAAAGGAAGTTGTTGTCGAAGAAGTCGTACGGCTGATGAAAAGCCCCGACCACATTCGCAACATAGGCATAGTCGCGCACGTGGACCACGGCAAAACCACGCTCAGCGACTCGCTCGTGGCCCGCGCAGGGCTGATTTCCAAGGAACTCGCCGGAGAACAAAGGGTTTTGGATTATGACCCGCAAGAACAGGCGAGAGGAATCACGATCAAGGCCGCCAACATTTCCCTAGGCTTCACTTACAAGGGAGAAGAATATCTGATTAACCTCATCGACACGCCAGGGCACGTTGACTTCGGCGGGCACGTCACTAGGGCAATGCGCGCCGTAGACGGCGTCGTCTTGGTCATAGACAGCGTAGAAGGCGTAATGCCCCAGACTGAAACGGTGCTGAGGCAAGCGTTGAAGGAAAAAGTCCGCCCCGTTTTGTTCATCAACAAGATCGACCGCCTCATCAACGAACTGAAGATGAACGCCCAGCAAATGCAGGAAAGGTTCGTGAAAATAATTTCTGGAGTGAACAAGCTCATCGACCTGTACGGCCCAGAGGAATTCAAGAAAGAATGGACTATAGCGGTCGACAAGGGCAACGTTGCTTTCGGAACGGGATTCAACAAGTGGGCAATCTCTTACACTACGATGAAAAACTTCGGGATAAACTTCCAGCAGATTTACGAGTACTGCGCGAAGGAAGACCACACTTGGCTGCAGCAGAAAGCGCCTCTCGACGAAGTGATTCTTGAAATGGCCGTCAACCAGCTTCCTTCCCCGAAGAAATCTCAGGCTTACCGCATTCCAGTCATTTGGAAGGGAGACAAGGAAAGCGAGCACGGCAAGGGCATGCTTTCATGCGATCCGAACGCGAAGGTCACTTTCATGGTCACCGCGATTGCGGTGGATGAGCACGCTGGCGACGTTGCAGTAGGAAGGTTGTATTCCGGGACCGTAAGGAAAGGGACCGACCTTTATTCCGCTTCGCAGTACAAGCACGAGAAAGTCCAGAGCGTGGCAGTATACATGGGACCAGACCGCGTTCTGGTGGACGAGGCTACGCCCGGAAACATCGTCGCGCTGGTAGGGCTTAAGGAAATGTACGCCGGAGAAACGCTGAGCGAAGGCGAGATGGTCGCGTTCGAGCAAATCAAGCACCACTCCGAACCAGTCGTTACGAAGAGCGTCGAAGCGAAAAACCCGCGCGATTTGGTGCGGCTTATCGAAGCGTTAAGGCGCATCGGAAAGGAAGACCCCACCTTGAGAGTGGAAATCAACCAGGAGACGGGAGAACACTTGATTTCCGGAATGGGCGAATTGCATTTGGAAATCGTGGAATACAAGATTCAGAACGAGCGGAAAGTGGAAATACAAACTTCCCCGCCCATTGTTGTTTATCACGAGACGATTCAAGGCGAAGGCCCCGAGCTTGAAGGAAAGAGCCCGAACAAGCACAACAAATTCAAGCTTTACGTCGAGCCTTTAGAGGAAAGCGTCGTGAAAGCAATGCGCGAAGGCGAGATTACAGACAAGATGAAGGGCAAGGATTTGGTAGAACGTTTGATCAAGGCCGGGCTTCCCCGCGACGAAGCGAAGAATGTGATGGCCATGCACGAAGGCAACGTTTTCATCGACATCACCAAGGGAGTTCAGTACTTGCAGGACATCAAAGAGCTTTTGGTCGACGCCTTCAACGAAGCCATGAACCAAGGGCCCCTGGCAAAGGAAAAGTGCACTGGCGTGAAAATTTTGTTGACGGACGCCGCGATTCACGTCGACCCGGCCCACAGGGGGCCGTCGCAAATAATCCCGGCCGTTAAAAGGCCTATTTACGCGGGAATGGTTTACGCGAAAGCGATTTTGCTGGAACCCAAGCAAAAGCTGTTCGTCTCTTCTCCCACGGATTACATGAGCGGAATAATCTCTCAAATCCAGTCGAGGAGAGGGCAAGTGCTAGAAATCCGGCAGGAAGGGGAGCTTGTAAGCATAGACGCGAAAGTCCCCGTTTCTTCAATGTTCGGGTTCGCCAACGAAATCCGCGGCGCTTCGCAAGGACGAGCTTCTTGGTATTACGAGTACGCCGGCTACGAGCCAGTGCCAGTAAATTTGCAGGCTCCGACGATCGCGAGCATTCGAAAGCGCAAGGGCGAGCCTGAAGTCGCACCCACTGCAAAAGACTTTCTCGATTAAACTTCAGTTTTTTTGCAAAAGACTTCCTAGTGCTGCAGTAACCGTTATTGCAAGTCAAGAGCTTTCGTTAACGCCTTTACCTAGGCCTAGTTTAGTTTTAGGTTTTTCTCGCGAGCGGGTGCATCGGTTCGGCAAGCTCTTTCAGCCTGCATTCCCCCACTTTCCCCAAAACTTCGGCCGCATGCCCCTCGGGCTTGACGCTCTCGAAAACGAACTGGATTACCCCCCTGGGGCTGATGACGAACGTAGTGCGCAGCACTCCGTCGAAAGCCTTGCCCATGAATTGCTTCTTGCCCCACGCGCCGTACTTTTTAATCACGGTTTTTTCAGGGTCGCTCAAAATGGTGACTTTCAGCCCGTATTTTTTCTCGAATTTCTTGTGCGACCCGACAGTGTCGGGGCTCACTCCCAGGATTGAAACGTTTTGCTTTTCGTAAAATGAAAGCAGGGAAGTGAACTGCTGCGCTTCAACCGTGCATCCTGGAGTGTCGTCCTTAGGGTAGAAATAAAGAACGACCATTCCTTTCTTCAAGCGGTCTTTCAAGCAGTGTTTTTTTCCGTTCTGGTCCGGAAGACAAAAGTCCGGCGCTTTCCTGCCTACGAGAAAATTCCTGGAAAGCTGCACTAGAACCACCACCAACTTGTTTTTCACTTACCACGAAAAAGGTGCTTTTAAGTGATGGCTTTAATTGGCAAGCGCTCAGCCGAGAGAAAACTTGAACTTGTAGCCCAAAAGCTTGTAGATTATTTTCGCTGCGACGGTATTGGGCGCGTCGTTGCCAGGCAAAGGCATTAGTTCGACGCAGTCGAACCCGATGACGTTCTTTTCCTTGCATACCGCCTTGAGCAGTGCGAGAACGTCGTAATAGTGCAATCCTCCCGGCTCCGGCGTTCCAGTCGCAGGCATTTCGCTAGGGTCGAGCGCATCCACGTCGAAAGTGATGTAAACGTTGTCGTATTTCAGCCGTGAAACAATTTCCGGTATTTTAGCTTCGAAGTTCTTGCGCAAGTCGATTGCCAGGAAAATGTTTTCCTTGTTGTATTCTATCTCTTCCTTCGAAACGCTGCGCAACCCCACTTGCACTATGTTGTCTGTAAACTCTTCGCGCGCGCGGCGCATTACGCACGCGTGCGTGTACTTCGAGCCTTCCGCGTCGGTGGCCACGTCAGCGTGGGCGTCGAGTTGGAGTACCGAAAAAGGCTTGAGTTTGCTTTGCCCGGCGAAAGCGCTCAGCACCCCGTAAGTGATGCTGTGGTCCCCTCCCAGCGTTACGACGAACTTTCCGTCGTCAAGAAACTCCTGCAGGATTTTTTTGATGCGCAAGTTGTTTTCCTCGACGTTGGCGCGCACGCACTCCATATGCTCGGTCGTGCAAATGCCTTCCTTGTGCACTTCGAAATCGATTTCCTCGTCGTACAATTCCAGCCCAGCGCTTGCGCTTATCAGGGCTTCGGGCCCGAAGCGCTGTCCGGGCGAAGAGCATGCGGTCGAGTCGAACGGAATGGGCACTACGACGATTTTGCTTTTAGCGTAATCCGTGTATTTCTCCTGCAGGCCGCCGAAGTTTTCGGGGTCCATAGAGTAAAGCAATTGTTTCAAACAAACCACCGCTGAATTTTTTCTACTACAAACGTTCTTTTTTGCTTTTTATATATGTGGCGTGCTTAATTGTTTTGAAGGTGGTTTGCAATGGTTTGGGAATGGATTTTGGGTTTCGTAATAATTATCTTGGCTATTACCGGCGTAAAATTGCTTTACCAATACGAGCGCGGAGTTGTGTTCACCCTCGGCAAGTTTTCAGGAGTGCGCGAGCCGGGTTTGACTTTCTTGATTCCACTCGTCCAAACGCTTAACAAAGTCGACATGAGAATAAAAACCGCGGACGTGCCGAGGCAGGAAGTCATCACGAAAGACAACATTCCCCTCCTGGCGAATACCGTCGTGTATTTCAAGGTTGAAAGGCCAGAGGATGCGGTAATTAAAATTGAAGATTACATGTTCGCAGTCAGGCAGTACACCCAAGCGGCGTTGAGGGACGTTGTTGGAAACGCGGAGCTGGATTTCGTTTTGACCGAACGCGAGAAAATCGCTTCGCAAATAAAGGAAATCGTCGACGCGGAGACGAGCGAGTGGGGCGTTGACATAGAATCCATCAAAATCCAGGAGATAGAGCTTCCGGCTGAAATGAAGAGGGCGATGGCAAAGCAGGCTGAGGCTGAACGAGAGCGAAGGGCGGTCATCATCGCCGCCCAGGGTGAATTCACCGCTTCGGAAAACCTGCGCAAGGCAGCCGAAAACCTGGCCAAGAGCAAGGGAGCAATGCAATTGCGAACTCTCCAGACCATTCGCGACATTGCCGCAGACCCTTCGGAAAAAATCGTGATTTTCATGCCTTCGGAAGGCACTGGTTTGCTGAAGACGCTTTTGAAGTAAAAGCGTGAAAAACAAGGGCGAGGTTTTTTTCCGTATGCTGGACCACAGGAAAAGGTATTTGCAGCTGGCTTTCAACAACGACTTGAGCCAAGCCCTGCGCGTTTTGCAGCTTATTCCGCAGGACGACCGGATTCTGGTAGAGGCTGGAACGCCTTTCATAAAGAGGGAAGGCCTCGCCGGCGTGCATAGGCTTTCGCAAGCGTGGGACGGCGTGGTCGTTGCGGATTTGAAGACGACCGACGGGGCGGAGCGGGAGGCAATCCTGGCTGCCGAAGCCGGCGCAAAAGCCGCTACTGTGCTGGGAAGCGCTCCCACTGAAACTCTCGACTTGTTCATCAGGGCGTGCGAAAACTCAGGCTTGACGCCGATGGTGGACATGCTCGGAGTGCAAGAGCCTTTGAAAGTCATGATGCGGTTGAAAAAACCTCCTTCGATTGTGATACTTCACAAGGGGCGCGACGAGGAAGCGACTCGCGGGAAGACGATTGCGTACAAGCAAGTGGCGAAAATAAAAAGCAAGTTTAACGTCTTGATTTCGGCTGCGGGCGGCGTGGATTTGCGCGAGGCGCGCAGCGCGATTTTCAACGGCGCGAACATCGTCGTCGTGAACATAGTTTCGACCGAAGACCCGTGGGCGGGAATCAAAAGCGATTCGGACGTGAAAGCTTTCGTCAGCGAATTCCTCGACACTATCGAATAGTTTTACTCCCCCCAACTTTCCGAAAGGTTTTTTAAACACTCTCGGCATTAATTCTTCATTGGCTGATAGGCTCAACATGGCTGATTTTAAGCATCGGGTTTCAGGCGCTCAAACGCCTTTATTTAAGAATTTGGAAATGTGGGTTTAGCAGGAAATTGCGTTCAAAATTTTCGTTAGTTGGAGGGATGTAGAAATGGCAGACAAACCGCACTTGAACTTGATTTTTACCGGTCACGTCGATCACGGAAAATCCACTACCGTAGGGCGCTTGCTTTACGAGACTGGCGCAGTCAGCGAAAACGACTTGCGCAAGCTAAAGGAAGAGGCCGCGAAGGCAGGCAAGCCGACTTTCGAATTCGCTTTCGTAATGGACCAGCTTAAGGAAGAGCGCGAACGAGGAGTTACCATCGACATCGCGCACAAGGACTTCCACACTCAGAAATACTACTTCACGATTATCGACGCGCCCGGGCACAAGGACTTTGTGAAAAACATGATTACCGGCGCTTCTCAGGCGGACGCGGCAGTATTGGTTTGCTCCGCGAAAGAAGGAATTCAAGCGCAGACTATCGAACACGCTTTCTTGCTGAAAGTGCTCGGAGTCCAGCAATTTATAATCGGCATTAACAAGATGGATGCCGTCAACTACGACCGCGTCAAGTACGAAGAGACCAGGCAGGCTTTGATGGCGAAACTCAAGCCCATGGGCTACCCGGTCGACAAAATCCCGTTCATTCCCTACTCCGCCTACAACGGAGACAACATCAAGGTCAAGAGCGACAAGACGCCTTGGTATTCTGGACCCACGCTTCTTGAGGCTTTGGACCAGTTGGTCGAACCCAAGAAGCCGACCGAAAAGCCGTTGCGCCTGCCAATCCAGGAAGTTTTCACCATCACTGGGCAGGGAACTGTTCCAGTAGGGCGCGTTGAATCCGGAATTCTCAAGCCCGGTGTTGTAATCATCATGCCCGAGAACATTACTGGCGAAATCAAGAGCATTGAAATGCACCACCAGTCGATTCCCCAAGCCATTCCCGGCGACAACGTCGGCTTTACCATCAAGGGCATCGACAAGAAGGCAATCAAGAGGGGAAGCGTCGTCGGACCGACCAACAACCCGCCCACAGTCGTGGAAGAATTCACGGCGCAAATCGTGGTGCTCAACCATCCTACTGCAATCGGCAAGAACTACACTCCCGTCTTCCACTTGCACACCGCACAGTTGGCGTGCACGATAACGGAGATTGTGGAGAAGAAAGATCCGAAGACCGGTTTGACGGCGCAGAAGAATCCCGATTTCATCAAGACCGGAGACGTGGCGATCGTAAAGATCAAGCCCACGCGCCCCGTTTGCGCTGAAAAGTACTCGGAATTTCCGGCGCTCGGAAGATTCGCAATCCGCGACATGGGACAGACCGTCGCAGCGGGCATCATTCTCGACCTCGTCCCCAGGAAAGCTTAATTAAAAAATTAAAAAAAAATTAATGGAAAAATAACGCGGGTTTCGGAGTTGCGTTTCGAAACCCTTCCCGTTTTTTCTTCCGTTTGTGTTTAAAAAAAAAAGTTGGTTTCGCATGAACAAAGCCAGAATCAAACTCGAAAGCCAGGTCTTCCAAGACTTGGATGCGGTCTGCACGCAAATCAGAGATATTGCGCAGAAGGCTGGCGTTGAACTGCGAGGACCTATTCCTTTGCCCACGAAGAAACTGAAAATCTCCACTCGCAAGACTCCTTGCGGAGACGGTTCAGACACTTACGAAACGTGGGAATTGCGCATTCACAAGCGCTTGATTGAAATCCAGGCTGACGACCGCGTTTTGCGCGAGGTCATGCGCATCAGAGTTCCTCCTTCTGTCAACATCGAGCTCAACTTGGGCAATTAGATTAAAACCCGCCTCGGCGTAATCTTCAAATGCCAGACTTGTCATTCGCTTTTTTGACGCTATTCGTTTTCGGAATTAAAGACGTCATAAACAAGAAAATACTCGAGACGAACGACGTTTACTCCATTTTGCTGGCCGAGTACTCCCTTACAATGCCCTTTCTCGTAGGGGCTTTGCTGGTCTTCTCTGCCGTTGCCTTTCCTTCGGGCGATATGGCCTGGCTTATCATATTTTCTTCGTTGATAGGCGCTGCTTCAATAATCGCCTATTTTACAGCAGTTCAGTCTTCCAGCCTCAGTTTAGTGTATGCAGTGGCAAGCTCTTACCCTTTCTTTGCCGCATTATTTTCCGTCTTTTTCCTCCACGAACCTTTTCTGCCGGTTTACTACCTCGCCCTACCGGCAATAATCATAGCTTTGGCAATGCTTGCCTACAAAAAAGGAAACGTCAAAGATGCATTAGCCCCCGCAGTAGTCCTTGCTTTAATAGCGAGCATCGGCTGGGGCGCTTTCTTTACCGTTGCGAAAGTGGTTTCTCTTTCGATGAACGCCTTCAACGCTTCGGTGTGGATGGAAGGGGGCGTGCTTTTGGGCATAGCCTTGTTTTTCCTCCTGCAGAAAAAGAAAATAACGCTTTCCAAGGCGAAAAACGTTCCCGCCATGCTCCTGTCGTACGTGGTCTTGTTTTCCATCGGCGTGGTTTCCATGAACCTTTCCCTGCTGTACGCGGGAGTTTCGCTGAGCTCAATGATTACCGCAGCGGCGCCTGGGCTTACGGCAATAATCGCCTTTTTCGTGCTTAAGGAAAAGCTCTCCAAACTCCAGTATGCGGGAATAGCCTTGCTCATTGCAAGCGTGGTTTTGCTTTCGCTGTAAAGTGGTTTTTCATGCCCGAACTCTTCTACGCGTTTCTAGTGCCTTTTGCCTTCGCTTTCCAAGTGGTCGTCGAAAAGCTCATCCTAAACCGAATAAGCGTTTACACTTCGCTTTTTTACGAGTATTTGTTTGCCATTGCCTTGATTTTCGCGTCAACGCTCGCGTTATCCAACCTGGTTTTTCCAACCGGATTCATTCTGCTTTTGATTGCCCTCGCTTCAGTGATAGGCGCCGCCTCAATAATCTTTTACTACAAGGCGCTGCAATCGTCTAATCAAGTCAGCCTCATTGCAGCAGTTTCCGGTTCGTACATCCTGTTTACCGTCGCTTTCTCGATTTTTTTCCTGGGAGAGCCGTTCCTGCCCAACTACTACCTGGCAATTCCCCTGATCCTTGCATCCCTGGCGTTGCTGAGCTTGAAGAAAGAGCGGAAGATAGTCCTTACCGACCCGTCCGTAGCGCTTGCGTTGCTGGGCAGCGTGGGCTGGGGCGCTTACTACACGATTTCAAAGCCGGTTTCCCAAGCCATGACGTCCTACAGCGCAACGCTTTTCTTAGAGATTGGCGTGCTTTCGGGAATAATCTTCTACATACTGGCGACAAAGAAAAAGCTTGATTTGAAAACTCCTGAAAAAACCCTTCCGCTCTTGGCGTTCATGGCCTTTCTGTTCGCAGTAGGCGCCATTGCAGTAAACATTTCCATAGTCTTGGTCGGCGTTTCGCTCACCATACTCATCGCAGCGGTTTCACCTGCAATAACCACCGTTTCTGCATTCGTCTTCCTCAAAGAGCGGCTTACTTCATGGCAGTATTTGGGAGTAATGCTCATGGTTGCAAGCATGGTCGTCCTCTCGTTCTGAAAAAGCCTTTAAACCTCCCTGCGCCTATAATTCTTAAGGTGGGTTTTAGCGTTTTTCAAGCTCTTTAGGTGTTAGTGTGATTGTTGGACTGGTAGGGCAAAACTGTGCGGGCAAAGATACTGCCGCAGCGTACTTCGTTTCAAAGGGATTCGAGCGCTACTCGCTTTCGGACTATTTGCGTGGAGAGCTGGAAACGCGGGGAACTCCCCTGACGCGCGAGAACCTGGTCAACCTCGGCAACGAGTTGCGGCTTTCCAAAGGCCCGGGTTTTTTGAGCGAAAAAGCTCTAGAGCTTTTTGAAGAAGGAAAAAACTACGTGGTCGTTTCAATACGCAATCCCGCCGAAGCGCAGACGCTGCGGAAAAACGGTGATTTCGTCCTGGTTGCATTGGAAGCGCCGGCTCGAGTGCGTTTCGAGCGCATGCACGCCAGGGACAGGGGAGAGAAAGACCCGCAGACGTTCGAAGAGTTCTTGCGATTGGAAAACCAGGAGAACCGAGGGGGCGCGCAGCAAAGCATCAGCGAAACAATGCGCTTGGCAGACTATACCGTCGACGCTTCAGGTTCCATTGAAGAGGAAATCAAAGAGGTGGAAAGACTATGCCTGAAGCTCAACATCACGTGAGGCCCTCGTGGGACGAATACTTCGTGAAAATCGCGGAAATGGTAGCCCAACGAGCAACCTGCCCGAGAAAAAGGCTCGGTTCGGTAATCGTTAAAGAAAAGCGGATTATCGCAACAGGCTACAACGGCTCTCCGCCAGGCCAGCCGCACTGCGACGAAGTGGGCTGCAAGACCATTCCAACGCACGTTGTGGTTGAAGGGAAAGACGTGGTGAAAGACCACTGCGTGCGCACTCTGCACGCGGAACAAAATGCGATAATCCAATGCGCGTTGCACGGCGTTTCGTGCGAAGGCGCGACAATATACCTGACCATCAACCCTTGCTACCTGTGCGCAAAAATGATTGTTGCCTCAGGAATAAAGCGCGTGGTTTACAAAGGCGATTACTTCCACGACGACAAGCTCGACCACGATGCGATGGACTTGTTTGCTGGCGCGGGCGTTCAAGTGGAAAAATTCCTGTCAAAAGCATAGTGAAAGCCTTTAATTCGCTTTTTCCCTTATCTCGCTTTATGGTAGAGCTTCCCTTTTCTCGCGGCTACAAGAACATCCAACGCGTGCGCGAAATCGCCGGCGTTTTCGCGTCGCACGGCTTTGAAGAGTTCATAGCATCAGCCCAGCAAAAAGGGCCGTTGCGAGAGCTGGCGTTGCGCTTTTTCCCTGCAAAGCAAAAAACCCCTGTGGGCATACGCTTGCGGAGGGCGTTCGAAGACTTGGGCCCGACTTTCGTCAAGCTCGGCCAGCTTTTGGCAACTCGCAGCGACTTCCTTCCAGCGGACGTAATACGGGAGTTGGAAAAGCTTGTCGACGAGGTAAAGCCCGTTTCTTTTGAAACCGTGAAAGGCGTCTTGCGCGAGGAGTACGGCGATTACGCGCGCATTTTCAAGCACATAGAGGAAAAACCGCTGGCGTCGGCGAGCATCGCGCAAGTCCACCGCGCCACTCTTAGAAACGGCAAGCGGGTGATAGTCAAAGTCCAGCGCCCCAACATTTCGCAAAAGATAGACGCGGACTTGCAGATTCTCCTGGATTTGGCTGGCTTTCTAGAAAGCAACTTTCCCGAATCTCGCTTTTACAACCCCACTGCGATAGTGCAGGATTTCGCCAAGAACCTGCGCCGCGAGCTAGATTTCCTGCACGAATCGCGCAACGCCATCAAGTTCCGCAAGAACTTCGAGGGCGACGAAGAGGTTTTCGTGCCGGAAGTTTATCCTGAATACTGCACGCGCAGGGTTTTGGTCGAAGAGTATGTAGAGGGCATAAGGCTATTGCAAATCCAGCCTTTTTCCCTGCAGAGGCGCAAGAAAATCATCGAGGAAGGCGCGCGTTCGCTCGTAAAGCAGGTTTTAGTGCACGGGTTTTTCCAGGCCGACCCGCACTACGGCAACATCATCGTGATGAAGAACGACAAGATCGGAATCGTGGATTTCGGGATGATGGGTTACCTCGACGCGCAAACCAGGGAAACGACGACCGACTTTTTCATTGCGCTGATAGAGAAAGACACGGAAAAGCTCGTGGATTATTTTCTGGGCGTTGGAGTTCTGCCGCCGGACGTAGACCTGCCGTCGTTCCGCGAGGATTTGGGCGAAGTCATCGAGCAGTATTACAACATTCCCATTTCGCAAATGCACTTGGACGAAGTGATACGCGATTTGACGGAAATCATCCGCGAGTACAAAGTGCGCATGCACCCGAAAAGCATGCTTTTGATGCGCATGCTCGTAACGCTCGAGGGTATCGGGAGAAAGCTCTACCCTCAGTTCAACACTATTGAATTGGCGAAGCCCATAGTCAAGGATTTGGTGCAAGAACGCAAAAAGCCTTTGACTGTACTGAAAAAATCTTGGTCGAACTTGGAGGGAATTGCAGAAGCGGCGTCGAAAATTCCCATCCAGTTCTCGGGAGTTTTGAGCCGCGCGGAGGAAGGCAACCTCAGCCTGAACATACAGCACTACGGCTTGCACGAGCCAATCTCCGAGTTGGATAGGACCATCAACAAAGTTTCCCTTTCACTAATCGTTGCCGCGCTCATCGTTGCAAGCTCGCTGCTGGTTGCAGCGCAAATCCCGCCTTTGCTGTGGGGGTATTCCACGCTGGGTTTGGTGGGGCTGGGCGTTGCCGTGCTGTTCGGGCTCGTTCTCGTGGGAAGGATTTTCGCTTCCCGCGAATTTTGAGTCGGCACGAATAAAAGGTCGAACTCCAATTTTTTTTCATGCCCGGCCGTGGTTCTCCTGGAAAACGCGTTCCCTTCGGGGAAAGATGGCGGAAACTTCGCTCTACGCTTAGGGAAGTAAGACGCTCCGCCCTATACACGCTTTTTGCAATTCCGGTTGCAGCAGTTGGATTGGCTTCCTTGCACTCCCCCGCACCGATAGAAGAAACGCCTTACCTGCGCGATGTAACTAAAGTGGTAAAAAATGTAAGGGAAGCGCAGAGCTGGGATGCTGCTAAAGGCTTTCTCAAGAGCGGTTACAAGCCGTTTACTCTCGAAGACTATTTGTCCGGGTTCAACAACCCTGCCTTGAAAAAAGACGATGTGTTCACCTTCTACTTCTACCACAAGCCGACCGACGAGATACGCTTTGCCCAAATAAACCGGGGGAAAGCAAAGGATGTAGTGAATGACTTGCTTTCAGCCGAACAGCGGGAAGAAATAACCGACGTTTTTCTCCAAGCCGTGCAGAAGATCGCTCCGGAAGTGTTTTGGCACGACGATCCGCGTTATGAACGCAAGTTCGTAACGTGGTCTAACCTTGCGGTTGCACAGAAATTTGCGCCTGGCTCGAAGTTTGTAGAAAGCAAAGTTCCCATGTCCCGATGGGGTTGGATTAACACTCCAGAAGGCAAGACTTTAGACTACGAAACGGTCGTAGCGCAATTGATTCTTTCAGGAGAATTTGAAAGCGTTTTGGGTGGAAACAAAAACGCTAGCGGGGAAATTAGGGAAGCTTTGTCTAAAATTCCCCCGGAAAAGTTAGATGCTGCAGTGGCTAAATACGCCGAGTTGACCGGCAGTGTAAACCGTACTGCAAGGCCGTTGGCCGCTCTAGGGCTTTTGCTCATTGCCGCAGGAAACCTTTCCCTGGCTGCAAAATCCTACTTGCGAGAAAAGCGCGGAGGAATAGACTTGGATTCGGCTTTGGCTCGTCTTAAGCAACAGGGAAAAACGCCTTCTCCGGCGGAAGTTTTGAGGGAAGCGGGTGTTCCGAGCGTTTACGCGAGAATCATCGGCGCCTCGCGCAGGGGCGAGGCGTGGGACGTGCAAAAATGGTTTGCCGACAACGCCGCGCAGTCAGGCTTGCAAGAATCGACCAGACGGGAAAGACGCCGTGCGCATCCGATTAAGCCCGAAGCGCTTGTTTCATATCTAGCCGATTGCATGTTGAACCGGAAAAGGCCTTTGCTGTACGGCTTTTGGGGCGGGCACAAAGAAAGCGAGAGTGGCATAGCTGATTCTTTCGACAAGCAGGCTATGGGAAACTTGAAGTCCATGGTGGATTCGATGACCCAAGGTGGTTTGAAGCGGCCTGAAGTAAAACTAATTTTTGCGGACGCTCATTCTCGCGACTTCAACGGAATTCCGCAAGACGAAATAGACCGTTATTACCGCAGCGTGCATTCCCTCGCGCGGCAGCACGGGTTCAAGGTTGTGCGTTTGAGCCGTTTGTACAAAACCCGCAGTTGGGGGAAATACTCTGCGCAGGTCACGAGAGATTCGAAGCCTCTTGCGGACGCAGTGCTTGCAGATGGCGAATCAATGGACGTGCTTTTGAAAAGCGCGGCAAAGCACTCTAAGCTAGTGGAGAGCGGGGCGAAAACTCCTGAAGCTGTGGTTGGCGCTTACGTGAGAAACCGCATTGTTGAAGGCAGGATGCTTCCCCTGCTTTTCAACGGAATACACTGGAGTTATTCAGACCCGAGGATTCCAGAACTATTGCCAGACCATCCGACCCTCTTTATCCATTCCCTTAAGCGCGGAGACAGCCGGGTTCCTTGGTTCGTTGAAGGAGCGCCTTTAAGGCGCTAGCCCTTTTGCCAGAAGCAGTTTTTGTTAGACTGTTTAACTTCAAGACGGTTTTTGATTTTCTACCCGTTTTTATAAAAGCAAGGGAAAACCTATTTTCTTATGGCTTTCAAGCTTAGTCCCAGTGCAAAGGCTTTTGCGAATCGTGCGAAGGAAGTGTGGCGTTCGACGCATTTGGTAATCAAAGCACTGCCTTTCGTTGGAGCGCTGAGCTTGGTTTACTTCAATTCTCCAGTCAACGTAGAGCGTTCTCGCGTGCAAACTCTTTCCCAGCAATCGGCTAAAGAAATGATGATGGACAATTGGGCTAGGACCGACCCCATAATAAGCAAGGCTGCCGCAGGAGAACTTTCCGGAAAGGAATACGCAGACCATTTGAACCAAATGTATTGGTTCGACACTCATTCCAGCTACAACGTTGATACTTGGAAGTTTACGCCCGCTCTCAACGAGCGGTTCGGAACATTCTATTACTTCGATTCCAAGAAAAACGAAATACGGCAAGTGAACATGAACTTTGACCAAGCCGGGGCAATAGAGGCGTTCAGGGAAGTGCTGGCTCCCGACCAAGTGCTTGCGCTTGCAGACGTGTTTTCTTCAGCAGCACAACGGCTCGGGTGGCAAAAGGAGATTGATTATGCTAACGAAGGACCTGGGCTGGATAACATGAAAGGATATGCTTCCTCCGTAGGCTTGAAAGAGCCTTTCAAAGCTTATATGGCCTCTAGGCTTTTTGCCGGAGACATGCGCAACGTACTTTCGTTTGAAGAACTGGAGCGAATGAGAAAAATAATGATAAAGACTCCTCCTGAAAAAATAGAACAATTGGTCGCCCAGTATAAAGATTTAAACCAGAATTATGGCAAAGCCCAAAAGCCGGCTGCCACCGTCTTTTTGCTTTCGCTTTTAGCGTTCGGCACCGTTGCGGCTTCCAAGTCGTATTTGCGGGAAAGGAAAGAAAAGGGCGGAATAAATTTGGACGCGGCTTTGGCTCGCCTTAAGCAACAGGGAAAAACGCCTTCTCAGGCGGAAGTTTTGAGGGAAGCTGGTGTTCCGAGCGTTTACGCGAGAATCATCGGCGCCTCGCGCAGGGGCGAGGCGTGGGACGTGCAAAAATGGTTTGCCGACAACGCCGCGCAGTCAGGCTTGCAAGAGTCGACCAAGCGAAGCGTCCGGAGGGCGCAGCCACTAAAGCCCGAAGAGCTTGTTTCCTACCTGGCGTCGTGCATGCTCAGCAGGAAAAAGCCGTTGTTGTACGGCTTTTGGGGAGGGCACAAGGAAACCGACGAGGGGATTGCGGATTCGGCGGATGCGGCAGCGTTGCAAAACCTCCGCGAGCTGGTTGATTCCATGGCGCAGCGGGGGCTGAAAAAACCAGTAGTGCGGCTTATTTTCTCGGACGTGCATTCCGCGGAATTCAACGGGATTCCGCAAAAACGCATTGACGCCTATTACCAAGGCATTCGCTCCCTCGCGCGGCAACACGGTTTTCAAGTGGTAAGGCTGAGTTCTTTGTACGGCCGGAGGAGTTGGAAGCGTTTGTCACCTCAAATTAAGGATGAAGCGGAGGAGCACGCGCAAGCGCTTTTGCAGGACGGCAATTTGAGGGAAAGGCTTTTGGAAAGCGCTGGAAAACACTCGCTTTTAGTGCAGGGAGGAAAAAAAACTTCGGAAGCGGTAGTTGAAGATTACGTTACCAAACGCGTTTTTGAAGGCAAGATGCTTCACAGGCTTTGGAGAGGAGTGCACTGGAGCTACGCCGACCCGCGCACTTCAGATTTGCTGCCCCAGCACCCTACGCTGTTCCTCTATCCTTCCGAGCGGGGAAAAAGCACTTCGCCTTGGTTCGCGCGCGGAAAACAGTTGCGCGAAGCCTAGGTTTTTGCGTTTCCAATAGAATCCCAAGCGAAATCGAAGTTTTCTTCCAGCGAGCGAGCGACTACCCTGCTTTCGATTATTATTCCCAAGCTTTCCTCTTCAGCCATCGCCATTATCGCCGCCTTGTTGCCGAAAACGTGGTAGGTGACTGGAGAAGGCAGAGTTTCCTTCAAGTACTTCACTTGCGAGAAAGCCTGCCCTTCCAGTTCCTTACCCCGTTCTAAGGCGGGTTGAGACAAATCGACTATTCCCTTGAGCGTGATTTTTTTCGCAATCCGTTTTTTGTGCCACCAGCTCATGAACACGGGAGCAGCCTTTACTATCCCCGGTTGCAAGCGGTATACTTTCAACACTCCCCCCTCGGGCAAGTCTTCTATTTCCTGCGTAAGCACTGTCTTCAAGCCTTCTATTCCCGTATATACGTTGACCGACGGCCTCGAGCTGGTGGCGTAAGTTTTTTCGAGCAAAGGCAAGAGTTTGGAAACGTTGTCCAACACGCTCTTCTGCCTTTCCTCCACAACCGCCCTAAGCTTGGACGGGCCGGCAGCCTGAAAAAGCTTTTTCGAATCGATATCAACCTGGCTTACCATCCCCTGCTCGATAAGGCGCTTCAGCGTGTCGTAGACGAGCGTGCGCTGCACGCCGCTTTTCTCTGCAATCCCGCTCGCGCTTGCAGGACCCAGCGCCGCGAGGCTCAAGTACACTAACGACTCGTTCCTGGTCAATCCAATGCTTTGAAGCAGAGCTTCCTCCTCTACGCCCATGGTGATATCATCATGATTGTTGTATTTAAAATTACAACAGTTCTATATATTTGTTTCTATCTTGTTGTAAGCTCTCTTACAACATAATGTTATATATCTTGCCTGAATAGTTACTACAATCAAGTTTGAACAAAAGGGGAGGAACATGGTGAATTTTATTGAAGACGTTTTGAGAAAGGCTGGAGTGGGAACGTTCCAGAACATGCCTATTCCTAAAGAGCCGGACTGGAGCAAGCGCAACCAGGCGCGCGGCCTCGGGGCGAGAATGAGCCCGGACGTAATGTGGCGCGTTAGCACGCGCCGCGAGCTCGTCGAGCACTTCAAGAGCGTCACCAAAAACACTTACAAAAACCTGGGCATTTCAGCAGTTTCCCTGCTCGGAGCTTTGTACTCTTTTTCACTGTTCGCGCAATCGCGCGACATTACTTTCGCCGCGTTGGCGTTGGTTTTCGCCGGCTTGATGTCCCGCCATTACACCAAGGCGTGGGGCGGCTACGCAGGCGGATGGAGTGATTACGAGCACGACCCGGTACAGATGGTCACGCACAACTCGTACGTGTTGAACAAAGGATGGGGGTTGATGTAAAATGTATGACCCGTACGCATTCACGATGTTCTTGCGCAGGAGCGCGCCCGGATTCAGCAGGCTAGGCGCTCCCCGCAAGCTCCGCGACACTTGCGACTTGGACAAGCTGCGCA
>DATDSY010000041.1:0-2679 GCA_035291125.1 Candidatus Norongarragalinales archaeon | reverse complement strand
GTGGGGCTGGCTGTTTTCCTTCCGCTGGAGCAATGGGCTTGGACCGTGGGTTTGCTTGCGCTCGGCGCGCTTTACCTCGCGCTTCAGGGCAAAAGCCGCGGGCTGCCCTCGCGCGCTTGATTCGGTAGAATCTTAAACCCTTGACTCCCAAAGTAATTAAAGTAATCTAAGAAAATGGTGATGTAATGAAAGGAAAAGTGAAAATGTTTAACACCGAGCGTGGTTTTGGTTTCATTACCGGCGACGACGGCAAGGACGTTTACGTGCACTCTTCAGCAATTGAAGGTGGCGTGACGCTCGCACCCGGCGACGCGGTAGAGTACGAAGTTGAAACGTCCGAACGCGGACCCCGCGCAAAAGGCGTAAAGAAAGCTTAATGCAGAAATGGGTTGCATTTCTGCAGCTATAGAAATCGGCAGGCCGATTTCTATATTAATTCTCTTTCCAGGCGGTGCAATGCCGCTTTCATTTTTTTTTATGTCCCAGCCGTGCGTATGCGCTTCATTCAAGGAATTTCGACAAAACGCTTGAGGCCTAGTTTTTGCGCCAACGGCTTTTGCACTGCCGCGTAGTATTTCGACTGCCTTTCCAGCACGCCCCACTCTTTCTTGTAAGGTTCGCTGCCTATTCCCAAGTCATAGACCGACAAACCCAGCGAAATGGCCCTTTCAACATCTTTCTTCAAGAGGAACGTCGGGATTGAAAGGCTTTTGTTCAAACGGTCCCACCAGCACCCCAAGTATTGAACGCCGTTTTGAGCTGGCAGGGAAATATGCACGCCGAGAAGCTTTTCCCCGTCGTAGGCGCTGAGCGTGAACGCATCCTTCCATACGAGCATGCGGCGCTTGAATTCAGCCGGTTCTTCCCCCCACAGTTCAAGAAACCACTTGCCTGCCTTTTCCAAAGCGTTTTTCTCGTTCGCAACGATTCGAGTGGAGGAATTTTTCTTTTCCACCCTCCTCAAGTCCTTGCGCAAGTCCGCGGTCAAGCCGAGTTCCTCGAAAGAGCGGGGAAGAATGATTTCGTTCGTCTTGCTTTCCTCGCCTTCGCACGGAAATCCGACCGGGCTGTCGGGGTGAATGTCTTGCAAGTAAAAGGGCAGAGGCAGTTTCTTTAAATCGCGTTCTTCAAGCCACGCGTAGGGAAGAAAATCGACGTCCCTCCACGTCCAGTAGAAAATGTCCGGCTCTAGAAAGATTTTTTCGAATTCCACCGCAATCACTTTTCCCCGAGCAAGTGCCAGTCCCAATACACGATGTGCTCGTGGCTTCTCCAGTTTCCGCCTATTTTCTCTAGGTATTCTTTTTCCTTGCGCGTTGCAACGGCGTGCGCGTCCTTGTCGGCGTTCAAGCCGAATTTTTCGCACAAAAACTTTTCAATCACTTCGTGGATGCACAGGGCGCGGAACGACTTTTTCCTGTCGCTTCCGAGGATTTCCCTGTCTATGAAGATTTGCTTCCTGCTCCTGCTCCATTCCGCAACGTGGTTTTCCCTTTTTACTAACACTGCGTCGGAAATACGGTAGCCTAGGTAGTCGAGGGAAACCCTGTTTGGAGTAAAACGCACGTTGGATACTACCGCGTTGAGGAGCTTGCGCAACAGCTTTCTTTTCTCTGTTGCTTTTGCAGCAGCCGTTTTTTTATTCAAGAAAATCACGCGAATTCTTTTCACTAAGTCGTTGAACTATTTGTTCTAACAGCGGTTGAGCATTAAAATATTAGCCCTGCCGTGCGGGGGGAAGTGCCTCTAGGAAGAAGCTAGAGTCTGGGGGCCGGGGTTTGTTTTAAAAGTAAATTGTCCTGTCGCTCTCGCTGACGAGGTTGTAGAACGAGTCCATGTTTGAAATCTCGCAGACGTTTCCCATGCTCCTGCTTTTCACGCACGTTCCGCAGGCGAGTATCTTGCCTCCGTTCTGCTCGAATTTTTCGGAAAGCGTCTTGACGTCGTATTTTCCAGAGTCGACGAGGCATTCAACCCCGCTGTTCATTAGGAAAACTTTTACCTCGTCTTTTTTTCCAAGCGCCAGGTTGGAGAACCTGAACGCGTTCCACGCCTTTTCCGGTTCGTTCGAACTGATAACTACCGCCAGTTTCGCCATTTCAACCGCCCCCTCCCTTAAAGCGCTTGGCAAGGTTCTCGACCAGCGCCTCGCGCATCAAGTCGAACGCCTTGACGACTTTCGGGTTTGAAAGCGCGTAATAGACGTTCTTCCCCTCACGCCTGTAAGACACGATGCCCTTGGATTTCATCACCGACAAGTGCTGAGAAACGTTGGCTTGGCTTAACCCAGTCCGTCTGGTGAGCTCTGAAACGGACATTCCCCTGCCCCTGAGCAAGTCGAGGATTTCCAGCCTCGCCGGGTTGGAAAAAACCTTGCACACTTCCGCATGAATTTTGTACAGTTCCTTATCCATAAACACATTAGGAAATTCTAATATTTAAATACCTTTATCCGCGCGGGAGCAGGGTTTGTGTCTAGATAAAGTCTAAGTGCAGGGGGAGGGATTTGAACCCCCGAACTCCTAAGAGAACAGCTTGCTCCAACGCTTTTTCTTTCTAGTTGAGTTCTTTCTTTTAGCAAAAGAAAGAAGTCACTTGAGGCTGTCGCGTTTGACCAGGCTTCGCTACCCCTGCTTTAATAAAAAATCTTGTGGAAACAATTTAATAACCGTTAACGTT
>DATDSY010000040.1:0-3861 GCA_035291125.1 Candidatus Norongarragalinales archaeon | reverse complement strand
TTCAGCTTTAGCGTCCCTTATTTTCTGCAATACTTCCGGGTCGTCCGTTCCAGTCAGTTTAGGGAGGAACTCGTTCCACCTGCGGGAAGAGTAGTTTTCCTCGATGAATGCTTCAGGTGCGATTTCAAAGCCGTTTTTCTTGCATGCTTTGGAGTAGGCTAGCGCTCCGGCCTGCTGGACGAACACCAGCGTGTTGTCCAAGTCGAAAATCAAGGCCTTAATCATTTTTTCCACCGTTTCAAAGCAAGCCCTTTTTCTGCGCGAATTCGTTCAACAGTTTTACGAGCACCGCGTAATAAAGCAAGTACGTTTTCGGAGTGAGCTTCTGCTTCAGCGGAAGCATGCGGGCGTAGTTGATTGCATCAAAAAACAGCGTGTTGGCAGCCTGCTCTTCGCCCAGCCGCTCTTTCAGCTTCGCTTGCAGGAATCCGTCGAGCAAAACGTAATTGCGCGAAGTGTTGTCGTTGAAAATAATCTGGTTTCCAAAAACCGAGCAGTCGTTCGAGTCGATCAAAAACTCGTAGCCAGAGTGGAACGACTGCGAGAGTTTCGACATGTCGACGAGCGGAGTGTTGAAAATATTGTCTGGATTGGGGTCGAGAAGCACGAAACCGTCCTCTCCAGATCCGTTGTCTGCAGCTTCGGTGCAAATGATGTTGTCGGCGCAAACGTCTCCGTGAATGTCCATAACGGGAGAGAGCGCGAGCGAAGCCATGGTTTCCTTGTCTTCAGTAATCTTTCCCGCGATTTGCTTGAAGTTCAGGAATTCCGCCTGGTTGACGAAAATCGTGTCGAACGCCGCGATTTGCTTGAGCCTGTCATCCGCCTTGAGCGTTTCGTCGATTTTTCCGTAAAGCTTGCTTGAAACGAATTTTTTCAAAAGCCCGGCGTTGTCGCCTTTCTTTCCAGCAGCGCCTCCGTAAATCCCGTCGAAGCAAAACCCGATTATTTGCGAAAGCATTTCCTTAGCGCGTTCGAGCGGCTTGACGTGGACGTAGTCGAAAAGGCTCATGCTCTTGTAGTACTCCATGTCGTAAGAAAAGAAATCGCCTTGAAGCTTTTTTCCCAAGAGCTTGGGAATGCGCGGAGAAAAGCGCTGGTGGGCCTCGAGCCAAGCCGCCTGTTCCTGCAGTTTTTGGAACGCGTAAGAAGACTCTTGCAGCACTGCTTCCTTGCGAACTTTGAGCGTTCCGTTCTCGCGGATCAAGAGCGTGCGCGCGAGCGAGGCTCCCCTGAATACCGCCACGATTTCGTAATCGCCGTTTGAAGCCGCCATGCAATTCCCCGTCAGATAACGTCTACTTTGTTGACTTTGCTCCAGCTCTTGTTTTCCACGCGCTTGCCGAGAACTTTTTTCCTGGCCTTGCGAATGGTTTCAGTAAGTTTTTGGTATGCGGCGCTCTTTTGCACTTTCCGGAACGTTTCGCTCTTGACGAACAAGTCGTTCGCCGCGTAATTCGCCTTTTGATACAAAACTTCCGGCAGCGGGCCCGTGAGTTTTCCGAGCTTGCGGTCATTCGGCTCGTGGTACATCGCGTCTATGGCGTGGAAGGACAGCGCTTCGCACTTGGAGTGAGGGTTGAAGCGGGGGAAAAAGCCTGCGTTTGCAAGGTCGGTCGAGAAAATCATGTCGTCGTTGCCAGGGTAATGGTCTAACTCGTTCCATTCGGCTTGCTTCCAAACGCGTTTTTTGATTATGAAAATGCCCGCGTTCGTAACACACCATCGGTCCCAGTCGTCGTACAACAGCGCTCCGCGGTTGCGGTCGAATTCTCCTAAATACTGAGGATAGCCCGTGGAAAACCAGTCGTACGAACGGCTGCCGTTGTGTTCGACTACGCAGCCGATCCAATCCCAGCAGTTCCCGAACCGCTTCATTCCCTCGAACCAGCCGTCTTCAAGCAAAACCCGGTCGTGCAGCACGGCTATATTTTCGTATTTAGCGTGCCTGCAAATCTCGTTTTTCCTGCGCGTCAAGCGCGGCAAATGGTCTTCAACCGGAACGTACTTGACGAAAGGCTCTTCCCTGTCGAAATACTTTCCAACCACGATTATCTCGAACTCCGGGATTTTCTGCTTGATTATGCTTTGAATCATTTGTTCGACCCACTCGTTGCGCGTGCCTCCTGTAACGATTCCGAACGTCCATTTTCTGGCGTCTTCATCCTTGTCAGGATTCGCCCTCGTCTTCTCCCAAACGTACGAGTACTCCGAATTTTCTGTCTTATCCCGAAAAACGAGCTTCAAATCGTGCCTGAAAAACAGTGCAACGTCCATTTTGAGCTGGTTCAAGAGCAAATTGTTTTTTTCCCTGAACTTCACGGCAATGTGCCCGCCTTTCTTCAAGGCATAAGCCCATTCCTTGAGCAGAACCGGGTAGAATTTCGTTTCCAACAGCGAGTCGAGGCAGCACACGAAATCCAGGTTTTCCCTGCCAGCGATTTCCTTGAGCGAGTAAAGCTGGCTGGGCCTGGCGTAGTAATGGTTTGCCTTGATTCCCATGCTTTCGGCTATGCCCGGGTCTTTGGACACGTCCAAGCCGTTTCCAGCCAAAAATCCGTTGAACTCCGAATTCGCATTCTCCGTAGAAACCATGAAAAAAGCCTCTTCGCCTAGAAAAAAGCAATAAAATGTGCGTTCTTCCGAATTTTAAACCCTACGCGCCTTCGCCTGCGGCGGTCAACACTCACTCGCCAGCAGTATGTCGGTCGCGCGTTTGCACTGGTCTAAAACGTCTCCCGGGTATTTTGAAAACAGAGGGTCAAAAGCCATCCAAATCGTTCCGTTGTCGTCCCTCAGGGAGTAGAACGAAACGTTGGAAAGCGAGTAGCCTTGCGAAACCGACTGCCTCAAAACAGCGTATTCCTTCACGTCGCCGACCCGCACGCCCGCGAACGCGTGGCGGCAGTCGGCGCTAATCAAAAACGCGGTCCTTCCGCCGAGCGCTTTAATCAGCGCGGCGGCAAAAACAGCCTGGTCTTCGGAATTCGCCTGTTTTCGCTCCAAAACCATGTCCGGAACGACCACGCTGCCGTAATGTTCTGTCGTGGAATTCAAGTTTTTCTGCATCCAGTCGAAAGCCGCGAACATCACGCCAGCCGTCGTATTTCCGGCTTTTGCGCTCAATCCCCCGGCAATTCCCTTCACTTGTTCCACTGAAGCGAGGTTGCACCAAAAATCGCCGTACAAATTGATTTTTCCCTTCAAAAGAGACGGGTAAACGCGAGGCGGTTGTATAGTCGGGGCAGGCGTCTGGTTTGAAACCGGCTTGAGCACAGGCCAGGGAAAAACTTCTGGAGCGCTTTCGTTTGAAACGCCGTTTTTCCTTGCCGCCTGGTCTTCGTTCAGCCAAATGAGAACGAAAGCGGCGAGCAACAGCGCGGCAAGCAGCACCGCGATTTGCACGTGCTTCGCGTCGAAAGGATTGCGTCTTGCGTTCAAGAAAACCAGCCTGAAGGAATTATGACTTCAAGCCAATATTTAAAACAAAGCCGGCATTACAAACGCTGGTGAAAAGCTTGAAAAAACGCGCGCAAGGCGGGATTAAGCCGAAGGACGAATGGACTGCAAAGCTCACGCCCGAGCAATACCGAGTTTTGCGCGAGAAGGGCACGGAACTGCCTTTTACAGGAAAACTCTTGCACGAAAAGCGCAAGGGAACGTTCGTTTGCGTGGCGTGCGGCACGCAATTGTTCTCGTCAGGTGCGAAATTCGACTCGGGCACGGGATGGCCTAGTTTCGACGAGCCGGCAAACGCGAAAAACGTTTTGCTTCGCGAAGATTCGTCGCACGGATTGCGCCGCACCGAAGTGCTGTGCCGAAAGTGCGGCGGGCACTTGGGGCATTTGTTCGACGACGGGC
>DATDSY010000039.1:0-4723 GCA_035291125.1 Candidatus Norongarragalinales archaeon | reverse complement strand
GTGGAAAAGGTTAATTCCCTCTCGGGCAAAGTACATTAGACTGGGTTGAGCAGGGGTGGCGGAGCTTGGTCTAACGCGCTAGCTTGAGGTGCTAGTCTCTTAGGAGTTCGGGGGTTCAAATCCCTCCCCCTGCATGCGCTTCGTTTGAAAAGAAAAAGGTTTTTGGAATATGAAAAAGTCGAAGTTCAGAGGACCGGAAAACGCTGAGCTGAAAGCCCTCGTGGCGGTGCTCGAGAAAACCGCGAGAAAGTCGCATTCCGGAGTTTGGGCTACTGTAGCTGAATTTTTGGAGAAGCCCGCAAGAGTCAAGAAAAACAAGGCCATCAACCTCTACAGGCTGGAAAAGATTGCGAAAGACGGTGACCTGATTGTGATACCGAGCGTTTTGCTTGGCGTGGGAGAATTGAAAAAGAAGATTACTGTTGCAGCGTTCAAGGCAAGCAAGAGCGCGAGGGAAAAACTCGGCAAGAACCTCATTTCCGTGCGGGAGATGGTTGAAAAGAATCCGGAAGGCAAGAAAGTGAGGATTATCGTAGGTTGAACTAAAAAAGTGGTTTTGCAAAATGATTGTGATAAACGGCGACAAAGCGATTTTCGGGCGCGTTCTGGCGTTTTCCGCGAAGAAACTGCAGGAAGGCGAGGACGTGGTAGTTGTTAACGCTGAAAAGACCGTGATTTCCGGAAACCCCGAGAAGATAGTGGCACGTTATTTCGCAAAACGGGGGATAACCAACAAGAACAATCCCGAACACGCCCCCAAATACCCGTTGCGCCCTGATTTGTTTTTGAAGTACATCCTGCGGGGCATGCTCCCGAAAAAGAAGTCGTCGGGCAAGAAAGCGCGGGAAAAGTTCAAGGCGTTCCTAGGAATGCCGAAGGAGTTCGAGGGCAAGGCCCAGAAGTTTTACAAAACCTCGGATGATTTGAGCGTGGGATTCATTTCGCTCGGTGCAGTGTGCAAGAAACTAGGCTGGAAGCAAGCCGCTTAAGCTGATAAAAAAGAAAAATGGTGTTTGGAAAAATGGCTGTCGAAGTTGCTGTTGCAAAGAAGGAAAAGACCAAGCGGCCGCGCAAGAAAAAGCAGGTTGTCGAGCGCGGAAAGCGCAAGGAAGCCATAGCCCGCGCTTCTATCAAGGCGGGCAAGGGCGTAGTGCGCGTCAACGGCGTTTTGCTCGGCTCTTTCCCGAATCCTTTTGCAAGGCAAATCATTTCCGAACCGTTGACTTTCGTCCAGCAGCCTTTCGACTTCGACGTGGACGTGAGCGTCCGCGGGGGCGGAATAATGGGGCAGGCGCAGGCGATACGCACTGCGATTGCGCGCGCGATTCTCGCGTTCAAGAAAGGCGACGAAACGCTGAAGAAAGAGTTTGCGGATTACGACCGGTTTATTTTGGTTGAAGACGCCAGGCGCGTGGAGCCCAAGAAGTTCAAGGGGCCCAAGGCCAGGGCGAGGTTTACGAAATCGTACCGTTAAAGCGCTTTGCGCGCCTGACGTGTGTAGGGGTGTTTGAAAAATGTTGATTCCGGTTCGTTGTTTTACGTGCGGCAAGCCAGTTGGAGAGTATTGGGAGTCTTTCGAGGAAAGGACTTTGAAGGGAGAGGCTGCCGAACTCGTGTTGAACGAACTGGGCTTCAACCGCTATTGCTGCAGGAGAATGTTCCTCGGTCAAGTCGACTTGATAGACGAAATCCTGCCCTACCAGCGGTTTTAACTTTTTCTAGCCCCATTCTTGTTTATGGGGGATTGGGGTAGCCTGGCATCCTGCCAGCCTGGGGGGCTGGTGACCTGAGTTCGAATCTCAGATCCCCCACTCTAGTTTTTTTAAGATGTGTACGGTTTGGTATTAATGATCAAAGTCCTGTTGTTTGATTTTTCCAGAACCCTCCTTTTTCCCAAAGATAGAAGTTATTCGGGAGACATGAATCCGCTGCACGCTTCGTTGAAAGCAAGAGACCTGAACTATCCTTTCCTAGACCATTTTGAGCTGAACCACGAACTGCTTAGTTATCTAAAGACTTTGAAAGGCAGATTTTCCTTGCATATTTTTACGACCGGAACTGTACAAGACTCGCCTGCAATAAGGACTGATTTAAAAATATTTGAAGGCATTCACTCTGCCGAGAAACTCGGCCTTTCCAAGACGGATTCGGCCTCTTACGAAGAAATCGCAAAAAAGCTCGGTGTTAATGCAAACGAAATTCTATTGATCGACGACAAGGAGAAAAATTTGGTTGCAGCGAGGCCAACTGGCATGCAAACTTTCCTTTTCAAGTCAAACCCGGGTTTGATTTCCAAGCTGGAACAATTAAAGCCCTAGTTTTAAAACCCTCCCCGCGAAAGTCTTAAGTTTGCTTCACCGACGAGGCGTGTTTTTTCATGGACAAGAAAAAAGCTTCACTCTGGACTTTGTTCGCCGTCATTTTCCTCGACCTAGTGGGCTTCGGGCTAGTGCTGCCCATATTCGCGCCTTTGTTCATCGACCCGGCGCACGGCCTTTTCCCCTCCGGATTTCCGTTCGAAATGCGTTCGATACTGCTCGGCCTGTTCCTCGGTTCGTACGCAGTCATGATGTTCTTTTCCACGCCCATACTAGGCGCCTTGTCGGACAAGCACGGCCGCAAAAAGCTTTTGCTTTTGTCGCTCGCGGGAACCGTCATCGGCTATTTGATAATCGGCGTTGGCGTTTTGACTCGAAACGTTTGGCTGTTGTTTGCCGGCCGCATTCTCGACGGGATTACGGGCGGCAACATTTCAATCGCGCAGGCGGCGATTGCAGATTTGAGCGATGAGAAGACGAAAGCAAAAAACTTCGGTTTGATAGGCATGGCTTTCGGCCTGGGCTTTATTATCGGCCCGTTCTTGGGCGGAAAACTGGCGGATCCGAGCGTGGTTTCTTGGTTCAACATCGCCACGCCATTCTGGTTCACCGCCTTGTTTTCAGTCGCGGCAATGCTCGTCTTGTTCTGGAAGTTCGAGGAAAGCCTCGAGAAAAGGAATGAACGCGTGAGGGTGGACGTTTTCACGGGATTCAGAAACGTTGCAAAGGGCTTGGGAATGCGCAACTTGCGCGTGATGTTTCTCGTGCTCTTGCTCTTCGCCTTCGGATTTTCTTTCTTCCAGCAGTTTTTCCAAGTCTTCCTTATCAAGCGCTTTTCGTTCAACCAATTTCAGATAGGCGATTTCTTCGCGTTTTTCGGCTTGTGCGTGGCGCTGACGCAGGGACTAGTAGTGCGTTGGGTTTCACCGCGCTTTGCTCCTGCGCAAGTGCTGCAAGTAAGCCTTTTGGGCGTTTCTCTCTTCATGGCGGTAAACCTCTTCCTCCCGTCAGCAGCATGGCTTTACTTGGCAGTTCCGTTGTTTTCAATCTTCCAAGGCCTTTCGTTCCCCAACTTGAATGCCCTGGTTTCCAACCTCGCCGGAAAAGAGTCTCAAGGAGAGATTCTCGGCATTAGCAATTCTTTGCAGTCGTTGGGAATGGCATTGCCGCCTTTAATAGCGGGTTTCATAGCGGCCATAGACTACACCCTGCCAATAGTAGTTGCGAGCTTGCTGTTACTCATCGCTTGGGCAGTGTTTACGTTTTCTTTCAAGCCCTCGATAAAGCAAAAGTTTCACGAAGCTTGAGCTTGCGTGCCTGCAAGCTCCTTGCTTGACTTCCAGTAGAAAAAGCCTATTAACGCGAACGTGATTACTCCGGACGCCCATTCTGGAATGTGCGTTCCGAAGGCGTTGAGAAGCATTATGCATCCGAGGAAGAAGACGGAATACATTGCGCCGTTTTTCAGGTACTTGTATTTCTGGACGCGTTCGATGTTGCTTATGGTCAACTGGCGCACGGCAATCGCGCCGAGCCCGCTTCCGATTATTATAAGGGGGACGGAGAAAGTGAACGCGAAAGCGCCGAGAACTCCATCGATGGAGAAAGTAGCGTCTATCACTTCCAAATACATTATCTTGCTCCAGTCGCTCAAGTGCCTGTTGCCTTCGCTCATGAGCTCTTTCTCTTTCTGTTCCGCGTTTTGCTTGAAGCCGTGGGTGATGAAAAATGCGGTAGAGCCTACAACCCCGCCGAACGCCATCATGTCGTTCTTCTGGAGTGCGAACCAAGTGAGAACGGTGAGGAGTATCGCCACGACCGTGTAAAACCAGACTCCGTGCCTGTAAATCCATTCTTCCCAAAACATGCCGAAATTCTTTTTCTCGAGGAAAAGCCAGTTGAGCGCCAGGAATATCATGAACACTCCTGCAAGCATGAGCAAAACCGGTTTGGTCTGCTCGATTTGCTCTATCACCGCAGGGTCTTCGCTGAGCGTCGCGGCAAAAGCGCCGACAGGCCCGAGCGCGGGGTTGGAAATGAATATTATCAGCCAAGGCAATATTCCGCGCACGAGAAAAACGGCTATGAGCATTCCCCAAATCAAAAACCACCGTTTGGCCTTTTCGCTCATGGTATGCAAGACGTGGGCGTTGATGACTGCGTTGTCGACGCTGAGGATGAGCTCGAATACTGCCAAGCCCAAGACTGTGAATATCGCGGTAAAAACGTCCATTTTGAAAACGCCCTTTTTTTCGCGGGAAGGGGAAAAACTAGTTTCGAATTGCAAGGTTAATTAAGTTTTTCAAACCAAATTTTGTTTTGCGCGGCGATGGTCTAGTGGTATGATTCGAGCTTTCCAAGCTTGAGGCACGGGTCCGATTCCCGTTCGCCGCATAAGAAGGGGA
>DATDSY010000038.1:0-8346 GCA_035291125.1 Candidatus Norongarragalinales archaeon | reverse complement strand
CATTCTTTCGGCAACAGCCGAAAAAGCGCCATATGCTAGACCACTACACCACCAAGGCACTAGACGCGGAACATATTTGGTTTCACAATTCTTTTAAGACTTGCGAATGGAAAAAGAAGGTCCCGCTGGCCAGAATTCCACCCTCGCGCGTTTCTTTTTGCGCGCCTGCTTTTTCTTTTTGAAAGAAAAAGCGGGCTTTGAACTGGCAACACCCTGATTTCCGAAGGGGAAAAACCCCCGGCTTTCTTTGATTGAACTTTCTTTTGCAAAGAAAGTTCACAGGCTACAGTCAGGTGCTCTGCCAGATTGAGCTACAGCGGGACGACAAGCATTTAAATGGTTTTTATGCTTTAAAATTTCATGGTTTCCAAGCTTAAAAACGGTTTCTGGCTAGTTTCGCTGATTTTGCTTTCGGCAGCAGCTCTTTCCTCCGCGTTCACTGCAGAGGAGGAAGCGGCTTTCTTCGCGCGAGAAGGAGAAGTTTCCAGCTCAGCGGAATTCAACGGGTACCAGATGGTTTTGATTAACGGCATCGAAACAGCAGTGCTGAAGAAAAGCGACGCGGGATTCGAGATAGTGCAAGATTCTCCAGGCATAGATTCGGCGGTAGACAAGTATTCCGCAAAGGCTTTTGAAGACTTGAAGGGGGTCAGCGCACAGGCTGTTGCTGAACTCAATTCAACCCGCGGCCCCATCGACCGGTGCATAATCGGCTCGAAATGGTTTTCCTACAACCTCACCCGCGGAGGGGTTTACGTGAAATTCAACGTCCGCTACGACCGCTTTCACTTTCCGAAAGAGTGGGGAGCAATTTGGTTCGTCCAAAACAACAGCGGGAATTTCGAAAGGAATTGGACCATTGCAAAGCAGGCCATAGATTCTCTCTTGCAATCGCCCTCACAAGAACAAGCTTTCGAAAACGCGAAAAATGCCCGCGAAGGGCTTGAGTTCGTGAAGTTGCAATACCCGAAATTTTACCAAGCGTACTTGAACGCGTCTAGCAGCAACCAATTCGCTTACAGGTACAGGGGCGAAGACGACAGTTGCGCGCCCACCGCCAACGTAACACCCAAGATAGACGCGGTCTTGGCGCTTATAGGCGCGAACAAATTCAATTCCCCTTCTTTACTGAAGGAAACCGTGAAAACGCGCACTAAAGAAAGGGCCGCGGAAGCGGCGCAAAACAGGTTGAAGACCGGCGCGAGCGAAACTGCCGGGGATTTGGCAAGCCAAGCGGACGCGCTGGCGCAAAACTACAGCGTGTACGGGATAGACTTGAAAAAACTTAAGATCGAGACTGAAAACTTGCGCAACGCCATAGGAAAGCCCGAGTTTGAAAACCAGTCCAAAACCCTCGAGCAAAAGCTCGCTCGCTACAAAACGTCTTTCACTCAGTACTTGAACGCCCGCGATCTGATTGGACAAGCTGACGCAGCGCTGCAAAACGCGTCCCAGCGCTACGGTCCGCTCGACAGCCGCGTTTCCGACTTGAACGCGCAACTGCAGAGCGTGAAAATCTCGCTGCGCGAAAACGAAAATTCGCTTGTAGCAGGAAACCTCGACGCAGTGGACATGGCGGGAGTAGGGCAAAACGCAACTATCGTAACCTCGTCCGCTCAGGGCTTGCAGGCGAGGGAAAACGAAATCGACTTTGTCACCATCGGGGTAGTGATCCTAGTGCTTTTGGGCATTGCAGGCGGAGCCTACTATTTGTACAAGCGCAGGCAAAACCCGCCGTTGGGAGGAACTTCAGCGCAAAAAGTCTCTCTCAAAGACATTGAAGAAATCTGAACTAGAACAGTCCGTGCAGCAACGCTGTTTTTATCCGCTATTGCGCAATATGCTATTAAGGGGGATTGGGGTAGCCTGGTATCCTGCGAGCTTTGGGAGTTCGCGACCTGAGAAGCTTTTCTTTCGCGGAAAGAAAACCTTGGAAAAGAAAGGCTCGGGATTTCGAATCTCAGATCCCCCATTATTTTTCGTGATTCCGAATGCTGGTAATATTCGATTACGACGGCGTGCTTGTCGACACCGTAGAAAAATGCATGGATTGCTTCAGGGATTCCGTCAAGGAAACGCTGCCGGGGGAAGATGCCGAAAAAGCTAGGAAATATTTCGACGAGCAGAAGGGAAGGCCGCTTGAAGAAATTGCTGAAGAGCTGTTCGGGAAAAAGAAAGCGCGAATTGTATTAAAAAAACACTTGAAGAAAGAAGAGGAAATAACCAGCAACAACGTCGCTTTCGAAGGCGTGAGGGAAATGGCGGAAAAATTGCTGCTCGAAGGGCATACGATAGCAATATCCACTTCGTTCATGCACGACGGAGTTTGGAACCGCGTGAAAAACGCGGGGCTTGACGATTTGTTCAAAAAGGAATTGGTCGTAGGATGGAAGAAAGGCTTCCGGAAGCCTGACCACGTTGGTTATTTGCTCAAGCAAAGCGGAGAGAAAGAAGCTGTTTTCTTCGACGACGGAATGAAATCGGTCGAAGAATTGAGGGAACGCGGGGTAAGGGCGTTTCACTTCGGGACCGACGTTAAAACCCACTCGGGAATCGTAAAAACGGTGCTCAGTGTTGCTGAGGCAAGCAGAAGGCAATAAAAAAAACTATTTCTTTTTCTTGCCGCCGAAGTTGCCCCGCGGCTTTGGCACTTTCAATTCCGGGTAAACGCCCGCTATCGCCTCGAGCGAAACAAAAGGAGGAAAGCCCGCGTGCTCGAAACAGCGCAGAAAGAAAGATTCCTTAAGCAGGGGGCTAGAACCGAATTGCGGCAGCTTATCCTCGTTTTTTAGTGCTTCGTTAAGCAAGACCGGCAGTTTCGCAAAGCTTTTTCGCACCGGAAATGAATTCAAAAACGACGAAACGAAACTCTCGAAACCGTCCGAATTGTCTGAGGCGAAAGCCGGAAGCTTTCGGTTGAGCGTAGTGAAAATTCCCGCCAGCGCAAACAACACTTCCTTTCCCTCGGCTCTAGCCAAATCGACTTTCTTCACCGCAGTCCATCCTTGCGTGCTGGCTGCAAAACGCACTTCCTTCGCCGACGGGTTTCCATTGCCTGCGAAAGCGACGCTTTCGGGAAAAACGCTTTTCCACAAGCAAAAAACGAAGTAAGCAAAGGCGAAATCAACCGCGTCGCCCTTAGGCTTCTTGAGCAATTCGGCGTCGATTTGCTCTTGGGTCTTCGCTTTGACGAATTGCCTCAACTGCCCTTCCAAAACTCCTGGCTTGATAGACGAGAGGATTGAAGCTATTTCACTAACGCTCTTCGGCTTGCCGTAGGAAAAAGCAACGCGCTCGATTCCCGCCTTGTCGATGGGAGCGTAGTCGAACATTTTAGTCCAGCATACGCTGCGCGCGTTTTTCACCAGCGAAAAAGCCTTGTCGCGCTTCAAGTCGTCGAGCTTTTCCTCGTACTTGCAATCCTGGAAATTGGCTGAAAACAAGAGGAATTCCGAAGCCAAGTTTCCACCCTCACAGGTTTTTACTCAGAAGCTTTGCCCGCAGCAGCGCCTATGCTCGTGAAAGGCTCGAACGCCCCGCCAGCGAAAACCACGCCGCAAGCCTTGCAAGTCCACTGGGCGAAATCGATGCGCTTCACCTTCAGCTTGCCGCACTTGGGGCAGAGGTAAATCTGCTTTTGCTTCTTGCGTATTTCCTCGTGCTTTTTCCTTAATTTGACTCCGTAGCGTACAGACACGAAAAACCACCCTTTTCATTCTATTGCGTTGAACAGCATTTTTGCCTTGTCCATCGAAAGGTCGATCAAGTCGAGCAACTCTTGCTTTGAAAAACCTGCAGCGCCGGACTTTTGCCCGCAGCAAACGAAACCGTCGTCGGTCACTCCTATGCTCATCCGCCCGTCGCTCGCCGTCTCTTCCTCGTCAGTCGCGTCCACGACCGTCTTTCCGACGATTTTTTCGAAAGAGCACACCAGCGCGCTTCTCTTCAACGGAAGCGGGCCGGAGAAATCCTCGCGGATTATTTTTCCGTCCGCGTCTATCTTCGGCACTTGAGCGTTTTTCAACGCTGCCATCGCGGCCATCGAAGCCGCGTCGATCAGATTCCCGCAGTTGTCGAGAATGTGCAAGTCGATGAAAATCGCCATTACCTTTTCTTCAGTGCGGGGCAACGTGGAAGAGTCGATGCAATCGGCGCTGCGAATCGCCCTATCCACAACTCGCGCTAGCTCAATGCTGTCTTCCCTCGGCGGGCCTGGCTCGAAGTCGGGATGCGCCATTGGAGAAAACTCTGCTCCCACCATGACTACCGCCTCGTCCGGCCTGTCCGGAAAAGGAGTCATCAAATCGAATTTTATTCCGCACAAGACTTTGGTGTCGCCTAACTGCACGAGCGCAGAGCCTTCGTCGTTCTGGATCACGCCTTTCTCGACTCGTATTTCCCTGTAAGACAGGAAGTCCCTGCCGTCCTGGCGCTTTCCGTTTTTCACCAAATCCTTCACGAACGCTTCAGTAACTTCATTGAGTATTGCCATTCTCTCCACCTTTTATCTTTTCGAAAACTTCCTTGTACTTTTCCTTCAGCGCATTTTCCTGCAAAACGCGGACTTTCCTGCACGCGTTCAAGCTCAGGTCGTAAGCCCTTTCCAGCTCGTCCTTTGAAAGCATTCCGTCCATCTGGTACAAAAGCAATTCGCCGTTCCGCGGCGCGAAAATCATTGGCACGTCGCTGCCGCCCAAATTGTCTTCGTACTTGTCCAAATCCACGAGCAGTTCGCCGGCAACTTTCCCTACGCTCACTCCGCAAACCAAATCGCGCATGGGAATTCCAGCGTCGGCAAGCGCAACGCTCGCCGCGGTTATCGAAGCTACGCGCGTTCCGCCGTCGCTCTGCATCACTTCCATGTGCACGTCAATCATAGTTTTTGGGAACAAGTTCGTTAGAACCACGTTTTGGAAAACGTGTTTCGCCACTTTCGAGATTTCAATGCTCCGCCTGTTCGGGCCGCTCCTGCTATGGTCGTCAAGCCCGGAGAACGGAGCCATTATGTAGCGAGCGTTTATCAAAGCCCGGTAATTATCGGTCATGTGCTTGGGGAAAACTTCGTGCGGGCCGTAAACTGCGGCATACACTTTGTTCCGCCCCCATTCGACGTACGCGCTTCCCGCAGCCTGCTTCAGCACTCCAGCTTTCACGGTGATGGGACGCAAATCCTCGAATCCCCGTCCGTCTATCCTCTTTCCGTTCTTAATCAAATCCTCTTCCTTCAAAACCTTAGCCATTTTTTTCACCAGTTTCAAAAAATTATTCCTTTCCGCCGTTCTCCAGGAAAGCGGAAATCCTGTCCGTAAGCCCGGAAACGTGCGCTTCACGGCATATCTTCAAAATCGCCATTACTGCCATCGCGGTGTCGCCGCCTTTCAAGTAAATCCTGCCGTTCTGCCCTACGAAAGCATCAGTCTTGGCGTGCTGTTTTATGAGCGAAACCATCGAACCGCTTTTTCCGATTACTCTAGGGATTTTCGCCGGCTCAACTTCCAGCACTTCTCCTTCCCACAGCCTTCGCGCTTCGCCCAACAGGGCCTCTCCGACTTCGTCCACCTCGAAAATCTTGGCTGAGACAACGTCGCCTATGCTGAATTTTTCTCGAGTCTCGCGCGCCGAAATCTTTCCTTCGAAGGGAGAGTGCAAGTCGACCATCCAGCCGTAAAACCCTTCTTCCTTTACTATGCCTATGATGTAATCGCCGCGTTTCGGAAAGTAAGGGCCTTTCAGCGGGATTAAACGCCCGTCCTCGACAACGCCCATTACCGCCGACATCGTTTTCCCGTTTTCGGCTAAAACTCCGTCAGCACGGTAAGGCTTGTCTGAAACCAATTCTCCCGGCACAACCAAATTCTTCAAAACAACACACCTTTTTTTCGATTCAATTCACTTGCTTCGTCTGCACGGTCCCTGCAGTCAATTTGTTCAGCCTGTCGTAAAACTCCCCCTGCATTCCGGCGGGAATCTCGCAAACGCAAACCAAATCTCCTTGCGCAGTCCACTCTTCCTTCTGCAGGCCGTATTCCTTAAGCGTTCCGTACGCCCTCGCCGAATGCTCGGCAGGAATCTTCACCGCAATCCTGATTTTCTCTATTGAAATCGGTATTATCTCGCGAATCGCCTCGACCGCGGCTGACATCTGGTCTTCGGCGCTCTTGAAAGCGTCGAACCCGAACCTCGCCTCGTCCAGCGCATTCTGTATTCTCTGCGGCGGAATCGGCGTCTTCGCCCGCGGGTCTATCGCGTTTCGCGCTATGAGCGCAATTACCCTCACCTTTTTTTCTTCAAGCAGCTTTCGCCTTTGGTCGGTCGTTAACTGCAAATCGCCTTCTTTGAAAATGATTTTCGCTATGTCCTGCACGTTCTCGGTGCCGAACGCTTTTTTCAACGTCGACGACGTCTGCCGTTCGCCCTTGTTCGCGTCCTTGAAAACTTCGTCTGCCATCAGGACGTTCGCAAAATCCTTCCTAACGCCAGTCTTGAAGTCGTACCCTAGCTTAGGGTCGACGAGGATTTCGAACTTTTCCCCTCCTTTTTCCAAGCGCGCTATTAACGTATTTTCTATGCCAGTCAAATGCGTCCGCCTCGACTTACTTCAGCAAAGCCGCGACCTTGTCCTGCGAGAGAAACTCGACCTTGTTGGTTGATTTCCGGATGACCGCGACATCCACTACGTCCGGCGAGAGCTTTCCGTCCGACACTTTCTTCAATGCTTTAACACACAGCTTCAGCCCGTCGTCCAAAACAATCTGCTCGCTATACTCCTTCTCGAACAGCTCTTCAACTGCCTTCTTTCCGCTTCCAATCGCCGTAGCCTTGTACTCGAACAACGCGCCGCTCGGGTCGGTCTCGAACAAGCGTATTGTCCCGTCGACTCCGGCAATCAACAGCGAAACGCCGTAAGGGCGCACTCCGCCGTATTGCGTGTAAGCTTGAATGTGGTCGCCGATCTTCTTTGAAAGCATTTCCACGCTGATCGCTTCATCGTACGTGAGCCTGTGCTTTTGCGCTTCCATGCGCGACATGTCGACGAGCTTTCGCGCATCAGCCACCAAACCGGAAGACGCGGCTGCAATGTGCGAGTCTATCTGAAATATTTTCTCGTGGCTTCCGCCAACTATGAGAGAAGACGAAAGGCGTTTTTGCGCCAGCAGGATTATGGCGTCCTTACACACCATGCCGATGCTCGTCGCACCGGTCTTTACAGCCTCGCGGGCGTATTCCACTTGGAAAAGCCTTCCGTCGGGCGAGAAAACCGTAATTGCTCTGTCGTAAGCAGATTGGCTAGGAGGATACATTCACAACCACCTCAATACAACTATCTTTTCAACATCATTAGGCGCGAAAGCCTAAAAAACCACCTGAAAAAGAGTGAAGCACGCAGGCCTCAAAAACTCGTTTTCGTTTTTCCTTTTACAAAACATTTATGGCGAAAAGTGCTTTTAAACCGTTTCTTTGGAGTACTTGCGCAGGGCGAACGAAGCCGAAACTTTCCTCACGCGCAAGGCGAGCTTCTTCCCCTCGAAAACTTGGGCCTTGGAAAAGGCGTTTTTGAGTTTCGAGAGAGACTTTGGATGGCATTTCACTACTCCCTCCTGCCTTCGCACGTCGAAATGCTTGAGCTTGGCCTGCTGGTCGCCGCACCGGGCCAACTCGGAAGAAAAAAACCTGCCCGCCTCTGCGGGAGAAATCTTTTCCCCGCCGTTGACAATGAAAACAAAACGTTTTTTGAACCGCATTGCACCACACGATTAAATATCTCTCGCTGAAAGTTAATATGAGTGGTTTCATGAAGACGGCAACATATGAAATTCTTGTTTTAGACCGTAAAAAACCAGTCGGCTTTCAAACCAGGATTCCAACAAAAAGCGTAGTGCTCAATGTTTCAGGAAAGTTTCTCGAGGACGGAGGCAAGAAATGGGGGAAAATAAAGGAAATAGTGGAGTATGCTGCAGAAAAACACGATGACATCCTGAATGGCTTAGTTGCAGGAAAAAAACATGTGGTGGTTCACGGCTTTACCGACTCACAAACATTATCCAGAATTTTTGAGGATCTAGCTTCACGTGGAGTAAAATTCAGTCACTTGATCACAAAAGACCACTTGGACCAGCTTAACACGAGTGAAGATCCTAAAATCCAGACTATGGCGGACCTGCTCAGCCGGCAAGGTTTTCTTGTTTTCAAAACATAGTATTGAATTACCGCTTTGCCAGCCACGCTGCGAGCTTCCTGAACGCTTTCGCCCTGTGGTTTAATTTCGTGAAGAACAAGTCGAAATCTTTTTTTGAAAATGCAGCTACTGGAACGCTATAGCCGTCGGGAATGAAAACACGCAAGTAA
>DATDSY010000037.1:0-2179 GCA_035291125.1 Candidatus Norongarragalinales archaeon | reverse complement strand
GTGCATGCTCGGAAGGCATTTGCCCGTCGCCTGCCATTACCACCGAAAAATCCGCGCCCAACTCCAACGCCTTCTTGTGACCAGCGATTATCGCGCCGCCCACTCCCTGGTTTTTTTCGTGCTTGAGAATGAAAACTTTTTTGTCCAGCCGCTTTCCTGCCGCTTTTGCCGCAGCGTTGGAAGTTCCGTCGGTGCTGGCGTCGTCCACCACGACAATCCAGTCTGCATACGCCGGAACTGTTTTGATTACCCCGCCGACGAATTCCTCCTCGTTGTGCGCAGGCACGACGATGCAAACCTTGTTTTTCTTGTACAGCCAAACCGACCTTTTTTTAATTCCCTTCTTTCCTCACTTCGTAAATCTCATAGTCTAAGCCGTTTATTGTTTTTTGGTATAGCCGCTTGAGCAAAGGCGAAGTGCGTATTGCCGTTTCATTCAAGTCTTTAAAACGCCGTTCGTTGTTCGGGATGAGCGAAACGTGCGTTAGCCCGTACTTCCGTATTACTTCCTCCATTCTTTTTCCGGAGTAAAAGTCTTGCTGGTCTACCGCCCTTTCGTACCAATCGCTTCTCCCCTTGACCCAGCCTACCGCGGGAAAGCCCAGCATGCGCACTCTTCCGACCAAATCGAAAGCGTGGGGTGCGTCGAAAGCAAGCACCACCGCATCCACGGGCAGAATCGCATTCGCGTCTTTGGCGAATTCTACGTCGGCCCGCCCGTAAAGGGAAATCTGGTTCCAAGCGTCTTTCTGGATTGAAAGCGCTCCGGGCAGTATTGCGGCTATAAGCAATACGAATGCTGCCGCGGGAGGAAGCAAATTAAGCATCCTGCGTTCGCGCTTCTTTTTGCCCTTGACCGCGGGAAAGCGGAATTCGTACAGTTTCGCAAGCGCAAGCGCGCCCAGCGCAAAAGTCGGAATTTGCCAGAGGTTGACGAGCTTCATGTTGTTCATGTAATCGGGAGAGAAGCGAAAGAGCGTAAAAGCAAGGAAGAGCGGTATGAATGCAAGGTAATACCTGCGCACTTGCTTCGGCGCAAGGACGAAGCCGGCGATTGCGAATACGAGCGGAAGCCCCATGTTTTCAATCCAAAACCAGGCGATGTTGACCGGGTTTTGCGACATCGCCCTCCAGCCTATTTCCAGCGCAACGTAATTGTTTGAAGTCGACGGCCCTACCCACGACGCAAGCTGCACTCCGCCCAGCAGCAGCGCTGGAGCTAGAAACCAAAGCCATTTCTTGTGCCTGTAAATCAAAAACAGCGTTCCAGCGGCAAGAATGCACGCTATGAACGCGGCTTCGCGCATCAAAGGCAGCAAGCCCGTAAGCACTCCCGCCGCGAAAAAAAGTTTTCGACCGGGATTTCGCTTTTCTGATTTTCCGCGTGCAGTTTCTAACCGCTTTGCAACCTCGAAAAGCAGTATGAACACGACCACTGCGACCGTATACCCGAAGTTGCTTGAACGTTGGCGGGCCAAGTGTGATTTGAAAAACTGGATGACGTGCCCTACCGGCGGGTTTTCCAGCAGCACCGCGTAATCCCTGTCCGGGTTTTTCAGCCAATCGGTCACACTCGAGTGTGTTTGCGCGTCTTCGAACATCATGCCGTAAGCCATGCTTCCGGAGAATAGCAGGAGCAGGACCGCAATGATCGCCGCGTTTTTGCTTGCGCCCAGCCTGAACGCCAGGAAATAAACGCAGGCGAAAAACGCTATAACCATCAGCAGCGCGGGGAGTGCGAATGCGAGGGTGAACGGCATTCCGAGCCTTTCAAGCACGCCCGAATACAAGTCTATCAAAAAGGAGTAGTTCAGCGGAACGCCCGAGTATTGGGGGTCTTGGGGCGGGACGATATTGTTGTAGGCAAAGTATTTTTCGATGCTCACGTGGTAGTACGTGTCTTGCCAGAACAACCCGCTCACTTCGTAATTGCCCTGGGCGTTAACGTGAACCGCGCCGGCGGAAAACAAGATTGTGATTAAAATTATTACTGGCGCCATCCTCAGCCAAAATCCCGTGTCCCAGCCTTGCTTCGCTTTCCAGTTCAGGCGGAGCATGAGGAACGAAAAAAGAGGCAGGGCCGCCAGCGCGGCTAAATGCGCCAGATTTCCGAAAACGAAAAAGCTGGCGTAAGCCACTACCGACGCCAAAGGCAGCCCGAGCGCCATCGAAAAGAAAA
>DATDSY010000036.1:0-2167 GCA_035291125.1 Candidatus Norongarragalinales archaeon | reverse complement strand
TAGGACAGAATGATGGTCTTCAAGATATGCGGCAGTAGGCACCTCGCCCAGGTGGGTGACCACTCTAGCCAATGCCGACCAGGCTTCAGAACGCTTTTTCAAAGATTCAGGAATTTCTCTCAACAAAAACACCGCAAGCTTACAGCTCAATCAGAGTCCCAAAACCGCGTTTATCTCGTCCTGCATCTTCTTTGCCGCGCTCCCGGCAGCTTGCGCGAAGTCTTTCCCGCCTGAAGCGTACAAAACGCTTCTCGAGGCGCTCACTATCGCGCCCAACCCTTCTTCGTTAAAACAGTTTTTAACGCCGTTCGCGTCACCGCCTTGAGCGCCGTAGCCAGGAACGAGGAAAAAGCAGTTTTTCAATTCCCGCCTTATTTTCTTGGCCTGCTCCGGAAAAGTCGCTCCAACCACTGCCCCGACGCTTGAAAAACCTTCGCTCCCCACGAAACGTTCGCCCCAATTTGCAACAGCCTTTGCAAACACCTCGTAAAAATGCTTTCCGTTCTCGGCCTTCAAGTCTTGAAACTCGGAGGAAGAAGGATTTGAAGTCTTGACCAAAACGAAAATCCCCTTGTCTTTTGCACAGTAATCAAAAAAAGGCTTGAGGGAATCCGAGCCCATGAAAACATTTGCGGTAATGGCGTCAGCCCCAACGTCCGAATAGAACGCGTTAGCGTAAGCGGCAGCGGTGTTTCCCAAGTCGTTGGCTTTCGCGTCGGCTATAGTCAGAAGCCCCTTGCTTTTGGCGTAGCGGATTGTTTTACCAAAACAAACCCACCCTCCTTCGCCCAAAGCCAAGTGGAACGGCAAGCTGGGCTTGACGATAACGCAATAATCTTTAACAGCATCGATTACCTTGCGGTTGAAATCAAAAGCCGCTTCGGCAGGATCGTCAGCGCCGGAGTATTGCTTGGGCAGCTTTTCGAAAACCGGGTCCAAGCCCACGCAAACGCGCGAATCCTTGCGTTCTATTTCCTTGACGAGTTGGTCGGCGAAATTCACTTTTTCCCACCTTTTCCGAACGCAGATATTAAGTTTAAAAGACGGTTTGCAATTATATATTCTTCTTTTTCAAAAGCAAATTCTTATCCTTGGGGTGGTATGGAGTGGTTTTGGAAATAGCGATTGCAGCAGGAGTAATAGCCTTGCTTTTCGCGGGATACCTCGCGTGGTGGGTATTGCGGCAAGACCCCGGAAACAAGAAAATGCAGGAAATCGCTTTAGCCATCCAGCAAGGCGCCCAAGCTTACCTGCTCCGCCAATACAAGACTCTCGTTTTGTTCGTCGTCATCCTGCTCGCGCTCGTCGGCTTTTTCGTAAGCTGGAACGCGGCAGTAGCGTTTCTGGCAGGCGTAATCGCATCGGCGCTGGCGGGTTTCATCGGAATGACTGTCAGCGTGCGCGCCAACGTGCGAGCGGCGCAAGCCGCAGGGCAAGGGCTTGACAAGGCATTGAACGTTGCAGTCAAAGGAGGAAGCGTCACAGGAATGGCGCTCGTGGGCTTGGGGCTCATCGGCGTAACAGGCATTTACTTGCTCTACAAAGACTTGGCAGTCCTCATCGGCTTCGGATTCGGAGCTTCACTCATTTCCCTTTTTGCGAGAGTTGGCGGAGGAATATACACTAAAGCAGCGGACGTGGGAGCGGATTTGGTCGGGAAAATCGAGAAAGGAATTCCAGAAGACGACCCGCGCAATCCCGCCGTAATCGCCGACAACGTCGGGGATAACGTCGGCGATTGCGCAGGAATGGCTGCAGACTTGTTCGAGTCGTATACCGTTACAATAATCGCTTCAATGCTTCTTGGAGTAGCGTTCGGGCCGGACTATGTTACATTGCCTTTACTCATCGGAGCTGCGGGAGCGATCGCTTCTGCGCTCGGCATATGGTTCGTTTCCTTGGGCAAAAAAAAGAACATCATGCACGCGCTGTACAAAGGCGTTTTAGCAACATCGTTTTTCGCAATAATTGGATTCTGGTTTTTCACGCAAAACAACATGCCCCTCTTTTACGCCACGCTTGTTGGCGTCGCGGCAACCATGCTCATCGGCCTGATTACCGAATACTACACTTCAAAGGAATACAGGCCGGTCAAGGAAATCGCGAATGCTGCTAAAACCGGGGCCGGAACCAACTTGATTCAAGGGCTTGCCGTGGGATTGGAAAG
>DATDSY010000035.1:0-6243 GCA_035291125.1 Candidatus Norongarragalinales archaeon | reverse complement strand
ATTTTTGATGAATCAGGCTACCTGAAAATAGACCCTAAACGGGGGCATCCCTATGATGATCCTTCCGAATTATTCGCTTCTGGTTTTACTGTGATGCGCCATTTTCCAGCCGAGTTTATAGAGAAAATGCAGTCCTTAAAGAAAAAAGATGTTCGATCGTATGCTCTCGCACTCAAGGCCGCAGCTTCAATACTAGAATATGCGGGAAAAAGACATCCGCAGGTAATCCATTCCACGTTAATAGATTTTCTTCAAACGGAACTTAGAACTCGCAAGTAAATCAGAATGCGGGAAAAATAGCATTTATTTTATAAACTGTACTCCATCTAAATTTTTGAAATGTTCGTCTCCCGTAAGCAGCGGAACGCCAGATGCTATTGCTTGAACGTATAAAATCGCGTCTACCATTCCCATCCCTGGCGCTTTTTTCCTTAAATTGGCGAGAACCCTTCCTGCAGTTTCAGCAGTGATTTCGTCTACGCTCAATATGACCGCGTTGCTTTTAATTGCGTCAAGATACTGTTTCGGATTTCTATCGCTACGCATGCACCAAAACGCTATCTCCGCAAGGGTAAGCGCGCTTGCGTATAATTTTTCTCCCCGCATCAGTTCTCTCGCTTTTGCGCCTTTTTGCGAGCCTTCAAACAATTCAACCCAAACCCAAGAGTCGATTAACATATCAAATCCTGATTCTCCGGTCCCGTTCAAAAGCTTTAGCCCCTTTCATGGTCCCGAACAACTCGTCGATCGCTTTGAAGTTTCTTTTCAAGATGCTCACCTGAACTTTTTCGCCCGCTTCGAGTTTCTCTTCATCAATTATTTCCTTGGGAATGATTACGCCGAGAGACGAGCCTATGGGCCTAACCTTGGATACGAAAACTTCAGCCATTGGCAATCACCATTATAACTAATTATAATTCATCTTTTAAGCTTTTCGTTGTGCTTGTTTCAAAAAGCGGGAAACAGCGTTTGGATTTCCTTTTCAGAAGGGCGGGCGCGGCGCAAAATCCTTTTGAACGAAGTCGCGACTTTCTTCGGGTCTCTGACGGTTTTGTTGCCTTTCGCGAATTCGAAAAACATTTTCTCCAGCCGCTCGAGTTTTTCTCGCGGAGCAGCGGGAATTTCCTTGAGCTGCTTTTCGCCGCGGGTGGCGTAAAGCTCGCAAAGCACTATTGCTACCGCATGGGACAAGTTCAATACCGGATAGCGGGGGTTGGAGGGGATAAACGCCACGAAATCGCAGTCTCCGAGAAACGCGTCGCTCAACCCGTGCTCTTCGTTCCCGAAAACGATTGCGACCCTGTCGCCCCGGCCCAATTGCTTCTTCAGCTTTCGTACCGAAACGCATTTTTTGAGAATGCGTTTTCCGAAGCGCTTGACTATGCCTGTCGTTCCGACGACGAGCGTGCAGCCCTCGAACGCCTGCTTCATGGTCTTTACTTTCTTGGCGTTTTCGAGGACTTCCCGCGCGTGCTTGGCGAATTTTATAGCTTCGATGCCGAGCTTCGCCTTCGGCTTCACCAGGTAAAGCTCGCCCACGCCGAAGTTTTTCATCGCGCGGCAAATGCTTCCGACGTTGACGTCCCACTTTGGCTCTACCAGAACCACTCTCAGTTTCATGAAACGATTATTGTTTCGCCATGGTTTTAAATCATGAAGAATTAATTGAAAGCATGGGTTTCAAGGCGCTTTCGTTATCCGTTTTGCTTTTGCTGTCCGCTTTCCTTGCTTTCGCCGTTTCCTCGGAGGAAGCGAGTTCGAAGGCCAAGCCCTACCTGGATTCAGGCGTGGGGCTTTTGCCCAAGCCGTTCCTCATTTCTTCCGAATACTACTACATCTTTTCTCCTTCGATATACTCGCCGAAAAAGATTTTCGTAGCGGTTTCAGAAGAGTCCGGGGAAGTGGAAGGTGATTCCTTCAGGCTGGGCAAGATAGGCGCTGCGGTGTTCAATTACGGCATCATGGAAGAGTACGTCAAGAGGAACGAGATTTCCTTCTCCGAAATGCAGACTCCCGTGCGCCAGACGCTCCTCGCAGTAGACCGCAACGCAAATTCCCTTGCCGCGCTCGAGTCGAAAACCCAGGAGTCGTATCCAAGCACGAATTTCGATTCTGTGGAAGAGCAGGCTGTTGCTTTGCAGAGGCTAGCATCTGAGCTTGACGGCGTAGTGAGCGACGGAGTGGGGCTGGAGCAGCAGGTTGAAGGCGATTACAGCGATTATGCCCTTTCGGGATTGGTGGACTACTACAAAAACGCATTTGCCAAAGCAGCGGAATTCATAGTAGCATACGACGCTTACAACGAGGCGATCTCGAAAAAGCAGGCTGACGTTTTCAAGTCGAGCATTCCCGCGCCGGACAACGAAAACATCGTAAAAAGCATGGAAAACATGCGCTTGAAAGTGGATTTGTTCGAAAGCCTGCGTTTCCTCAAGCCAGCGGAAAGCATTGCAAAACTCGAAGCCTCTCGGGACAAGTGGGTGAATGATTCCGTATCGTCGTTTTCCTACAAGAAATCCACTGTCGACGTTCAAGTGAAATTCAATTCCCTGAAGCCAGACATTGAAACTGTTTTCTACGCGGACGCCAACATCGCGCAATGCGGCTTGAGCCAGGAGGCGGAGTCCATAAAGAGCAGGTGGCGCGACGTGCAGGTCCTGATGGACCGCGCGAGCGAAAAAGATTACGCAAGATTGCCTTCAATGCTTGACTCCCTAAAAACCCAGTACGACGCCCTGAAGAAAAGCTACGAATCGTGCCTGCGCCCGCAGCAAAATCTTCAGCCGAGCGAAACGCCTTCGCAGTCGAACTACCTGCCTTGGGTGGTTTTGCTCGTCATTGTAGCCGGCGGGTATTTGCTTTGGCGCCGCAAGCAAAGCGAGGAAACGTACTCGTGAGTGCCGGCGAATTTTTGCCCTGCAGGCTTTTTTTCCCACGCTTCTCCCTCTCAAAAAACGATTTTCGCAGGCGTTTCCCTCTGAAAAATAGGTTTTTAAATCAAACGCATTAATACTTTCACTCTATTCTACCTCTAGAAAACAAGGGTGGGAGAGGGTATTTTTTTGAAAACGAGGTGAACCTATATATGGTAAGAAAGGCGTTCGGTGGAATGACCGTGTGCTTCAAGGGTTGCGACGACACTCTTGAACACGTTTTTGGAAGCGGAGCAATCGCCCCCAGTGAAATGACGAAGAAGATTTGGGCCTACGTAAAGCGCAAGGGCTTGATGAAGAAGTAATTTTTCCCTTCTTCTCTTTTCTTTTTTTTTATTTCTTTTTTTTCTTCTTTCCTTAAGGCATCGGAGCCTTGAAAAATCTCTTTCACCTTATTCATTCCGTCGAAACTAGGCGAGACTGGCTAGCGTAATAAAAAACGGGGTTTAAGGAAGAGCATGGGCATCACCGAGAAAATCGCTGAAATCGAACAGCAGATGTCCAAGACCCAAAAGCACAAGGGCACTGAACACCACTTGGGAATGCTCAAGGCGAAGCTCGCGAAATTGCGGGAGCAAGCCGAGTCAGGAACCCGCGGAGGGACCGGGGCAGGAAAGGGCTTTGACGTAAAGAAATCCGGAAACGCAACCGTAGTCTTCATCGGCCTTCCTTCAGTAGGAAAATCGACTTTGCTCAACGCTTTGACTGGCGCGGAATCAAAGACCGCAGCTTACGCTTTCACTACAGTGACCGTGATTCCAGGAATCATGCCGTACAAAGGCGCAAAAATCCAGCTTTTGGACTTGCCGGGAATCATTTCAGGGGCAAGCAAAGGCCGAGGCCGGGGGAGGGAAGTGCTTGCAGTCGCGCGCAACGCGGATTTAGTGCTGTTGATGCTGGACGTCAAGGACGTCAATTACGCTTCCAAGCTGAAGGAAGAGCTGCACGACATCGGCATCCGCGTAGACGAAGAGCCGCCGAACATTTCGATAGAAAAAACCGAGAAAGGCGGGCTTGAAATCCACTATCTGGTGAAGCCCACGCGCCTGAACGACAAGACCGTTGCGGCGGTGCTGGGTGAATACGGGATTTTCAGCGCAACCGTGCTAATAAAAGAAGACGCGACCGTAGACCGCCTAATCGACTCGATTTTGGGAAACAGGAAGTTCGTCCCTTCGCTCACGATCGTGAACAAAATCGATTTGCTGGGCAAAGGCGAAGCGAAAAAAATAGACCCTGCCTACGCCAAGGTTTCGGCCGAAAAAAAAATCGGGATTGACGAGTTGAAGGAAAAGATTTACCGGAAACTAAACCTCATGCGCGTTTACACTCGCAGCAGGTTCGAGAAGGTAGACTTGGACGCGCCTCTCATGATGCGCTCGGGCTCGACCGTTGCGGAATTGTGCGACTTGGTGCACAGGGACTTGCGTTCGCTCTTCAAGTTCGCTGAAGTATGGGGCAAGTCTGCAAAGCATCCGGGCCAGAAAGTAGGGCTGGGGCATAGGCTGCAAGACGGCGACATAGTGCTGATTCACAAAAAGTGAATCAGCGTTTTTGCGCCTTCAAAACCACGATTTCCTCGAAAAAGAATTTTTCCCTTCCAGCGATTTCAACTGCAAACCCTTTTGCCTCGAGGTTTTTTTTCGTTTTCTCCCACCCGCTGACGCTGCTTTGCAGCAAAAGCACGATTCCCCGCGGATTCAAGTGTGCTTCGAACTCGCGCAAAAACCTTTCAGTCAGCTCGCGCCCGCTTTCCCCAGATTCAAGTGCAATATCCCCGACGTTTTCTTCTTCGGAAACCGGCAGGTACGGGGGGTTGAACGCAATGGTATCGAACTTTTCGCTTGCGATTGCCTCGAACAAGTCGCTTTGCTTGAAAACGATTTTTTTTTCCACGCCTTGCACGAATGCGTTTGCCTGCGCTTGCCTCAGGGCTTCCGGATTTACGTCCACCGCAACGGCCGAGCTTACCTCAGGCTTTGCAGCCGCGGCTATTGCCTGAATGCCGCTTCCTGTCCCCAAATCCAAAACCCTGCCGAAAGCGTACGCTGCTACCGCTTTCTCCAGCAAAAACGAGTCCTCGCGAGGCTCGTAAACAGGATTCATGAACAGTTTTTGCACTGAAAACCTAAAAACACCAGCCCTTGGCTTAGCCAATCGCCGAAGGAGAGTTCGGCGGGGGCGAAAGGGTTTTTAATTCGCTTGCGCTGGATTGTTTACTATCTGTGGAGTTGCGTTTTGGATTGGCTACTGAACAGTTGAAAGTCAAAATCGCGGGAGAAATAGCCTTGTCGCTGGACCCTGGCGGGGCGATGAAGAAATGGCGAGAGGTCTTTGGCGTAAGCCAGAGCGAGCTGAGCGCTTTCCTGAAAATCACGCCTTCGACCATCAGCGATTACGAAAGCAACCGCAGGAAAAGCCCTGGAATAAGCGTCATCAAGCGTTTTGTTGACGCGCTGTTCGATATAGACATTCAAAAGGGCGGCGAGTTTGTCAAAAGGCTTAAAGAAGCAGAGCCCGAGCAAAAGTTTTTCGACTCGCTGGATTTCGAGAAAGCCATCACCGGCGAAGAGTTTTCAAAGGCAATCAAGTCGGTTTGCGTGGCGTGCGAAGAGAACCTGGGAAAAACGCAGTTGTTCGGATGCACGATAATCGACTCCATAAAAGTAATTCTGGAACTGCCTTACGAGAGTTTCGTCAAAATCTATTCCACCACCTCGCAAAGGGCGCTGTTGTTCACCGGAACTACTACCGGCCGGAGTCCGATGGTGGCAGTTCGCGTTGCTCCAATCAAGCCGGCGCTGGTCGTCTTGCATGAGCTTGCGCCGGAAAAGGTGGATAAGCTCGCGATAAAAATCGCCGAGAGCGAGGGCATTCCCATGCTTGTAACGAAGCTTTCGCAGGAAGAAATCCGCAAGGCGCTGAAAGACTTTTGAAAACCCCCTTGCACCGGCTTTTTTGCTTGCTGGAAAAGCAATAAAACCTGTCGCTGAGTTATTTTCCAAGGGTGCATTTGGGTTGCGAAAGGGGGGAATCTACTGCAAGGCTTTTCTTGCCATTCTTCTCGTTGCTTCTTTCGCAAGTTTTGCCTATTCAGTGCCGATTTCGCCCAACATAATGGCCGGTTATTACGAAAATTCGCAAGCAATCCCGCGCTACCGCGTTTCGTTTTTGAACGACAGCTGGACTACCGAACTCAGTGCAACTACCCTGGCCATTGGCAGCGACATCGAGTGGGCGGTGTTGAAGTGCGACCGCAACCAGACTAACTGCATTTTCGGGACTCTCGACGATGAAGGTGAAGTGCAGG
>DATDSY010000034.1:0-3068 GCA_035291125.1 Candidatus Norongarragalinales archaeon | reverse complement strand
GCAGGGGGAGGGATTTGAACCCCCGAACTCCTAAGAGACTAGCACCTCAAGCTAGCGCGTTAGACCAAGCTCCGCCACCCCTGCTCAACCCAGTCTAATGTACTTTGCCCGAGAGGGAATTAACCTTTTCCACAACCTCTTGTTCACTCAATTTTTCTATTACAATTTCCTTTTCGCGCGACTTCAAGCCGCGCACGATCGCAACTTTCTCCCCGAGCAGTTTTGAAAGCCTTCGCACGAGCTCTTCGTTCGCTTTCCCTTCGCTCGCCCGCGCGCAAACGCGCACTTTCAAAACTCCTTGCTCGAAGGAAGCTTGAAAGCTTTTCGCGTTGGGAACGACTTTCACGCGCATGGAAAGCTCACTTGAATTCCTTCGCAAGCGCCTTGGATTTTTCCTCCATGACTTTCAAGGCGCGGCTGTACTGCTCTCGCGCCGAAAGGTTGTTGAACGATTCGACCACAAACAAAAACTCTTTCCCCTCTCCTTCGGGCTTCGAGCAATTCGCGCACAAAAAGCTGTTTTCAGGCAAGTCTTTCTTTCCCGCAAGGCCTTGGAACGCAACCAAGGGGTTGGAGCACTTCCTGCATTTTTCAGCCGCCTTGAATTCTCCTGCTTTTCCGTACGACGCGAGCGCGCTTTGAAAGCGGGCGTGGATTTTCGCCGTTCCCTTGACCGCAAATGCTTCCAACCGCAGTTTCTGCCCTTTGTTCAAAACCGCCACCGGAATGTTTTCGGAATAAACCTTGATTTTCTCGTCCGACGAAACCAAATCTCGGCTGTAAACCGTTTTTATCTCCTCGACAGCCTCTGCGTTGAGAGAAAACGCTATTTTAGCGTCGTCTTCTATTCCATCCTCCCACGTCAGCGGAATCATGCCCATGCGGTTCGCAAGATAATCGTTGAACAACGCCGAGTTGTTCTCGTAAAAGTCAACTTCGTCGATTGACATCGCCGGAATTTCCGAGATGACCGCCCTGCGCATTGCGTTCAGCAACGCGGGAGTTTCTTTGTCGGAAAGCAGTACGAGCGTTTTCTCGTCTTCGTTCAAAACCTTCATTTTTTACGCACCCTCAGACTCTCCTTCCCCTTTTTCCGCCCTTGCGTTTCGTAGTATCGGTAGGCAAAGGCGTGACGTCCTCGATTTTCCCAATGCGAAGCCCGCTTCTTGCCAACGCTCGGATTGCAGCCTGCGCTCCAGGGCCGGGCGTTTTTGAGTGGTGCCCGCCAGGCGCGCGAACGCGCACGTGGACTCCCACTACGCCCCTCTCTTTCGCTTTCGTCGAAGCGCGGAATGCCGCTTGCATTGCAGCATACGGCGAGCCTTCTTCACGGTCGCTTTTCACAATCATTCCACCGCTTCCGGTGGCAATGGTTTCAGCTCCGCTCAAATCAGTAATCGTGATTATCGTGTCGTTCTTGGAGGAGAAAACGTGCGCCACTCCCCACTTTCCTTCGGTAATCAAAACGCGCCTGTCGTCGAAGTGGCTGCGCCTGTCGCGCCGTTCTTCTTGCTTTGGAAGAGTTGCAGTTTCAGCCATTCGCACTCACACTCTCTACTTTTTCTACGGTCTTGGGTTCTTCTGCCGCACCTTCAGTTTTGCCTGGCGTTTCCACCGCAGTTTCAACTGCAGGCGGTGCTGCTTCAACGAAGACGGGCTTCTTGAACCACTCCACTCGCGATTCCTCGTCGAACGAAACCAAGTATGAAGGCGCGGAAACTTTGTGTCCCGCTATTGCAACGTGCCCGTGCGTGATGAACTGCCGCGCTTGGTGCATGGTTTTTGCGAATCCTTTCCTTACCACTACGCTCTGCAGCCTGCGGTTGAGAATGTCTTTCACGTTCAAAGAAAGCAAATCGTCAAGCGAAGCTTCGGGCTTCTGCAAAAACAACCGGGTAACTCGCGACAACAGTTTTTTCGCCCTGTCTTCGGTCTGCGCGCCCTTGCCGCTCAAAAGCCGCCTTGCTTCGCGCCTGATTCTTCGAAGCAGGGTTTGCATTCTCCACAATTCCCGGGCGTTCTTCAAGCCGAATTCGTTGCGCAACGACTTTTCGGCTTCGATTCTAGCCTTGTCCCAAAGACGCTTGGGCTTTTCGAATTTTTTGGACTTGCGAACAGGATCTCCCATGAATCATCACTTTTTCTTTTCTTCCTTTGCCGGCGCTGCGGACGCTTTGTCTTGAGCTCCAGTTGCCGCAGCGGCTTTCTGCGCCTTGATTGCCTTCTTCAGCACTCCGACGGTCATTCCGCTTCTTCCGGTAGTGCGGCTGTGCTGGCCGCGGACGCGCTGGCCGACACTGTGCCTCCAGCCGCGGTAGGTGCGCGAATCCCTCTCGCGCACTATATCCTGCCTCAAAGAGAAAGTCAAATCGGACATTACGAGGTGCTTGTCCTCGCCGGAATCGTAGTCCTTCTGGCGGTTCAACAAAAACGGCTTAACCCCATATTTTTGGGGCGAGCGCACGACGTCCTCGAGCTTCGTAAACTGTTCTTCCGAAAGGTTTCCGACCAGTTCGCTCAAAGGAATTCCAAGCTTGGTTGAAACGATTCCACCCAGGTTGGTTCCAAGGTTGTAGCCGACGCCCTTTATTTTCCTCAGGGATTCTGCGACGGTCAAATGCCCGTCAACGTCCTTTCCGACAACGCGCACTATTCCGTTGAAGTCTTTCGACTCCTTGTCCTTGCGCTTGATCAATTTCGAAGGGAGTTGCTGCTGCGGCTGGAAAGAGCTTTTCTTCGGGGCTTCCGGCTTTCCGCTGGAGTCCTTGTTCTCTTTCTTTTGCGACTTGTCAGCCTTGTCGTCTTGAGCCAAATTCGATACACCGTTGTTTAATCTTTCGAAAGCGAAAGCGCCGGGACTGAGACGTTCGCCTATGCGTTTTTTTCTTTTGACGCGCCTAGCTTTTCTTTTCCTAAAAGAAAAGCGGGGCTTCGAACTCAGGAGGCCTTACGGCCACACGCTGTACGGGAAGTTTTCGGTACGCTCTGAAGAGAGCAACCAGAAAAAGACTTTCCAGGCGTGCGCATTAACCACTCTGCCATCCCGGCGCAAGAAAGAATTTGCTTTC
>DATDSY010000033.1:0-9451 GCA_035291125.1 Candidatus Norongarragalinales archaeon | reverse complement strand
GGCGCTGGTTTTATTCGCCCGCATAAAAATCCGATTTTGCGTTTTCTCACGGCGCCATTCATTCCGGTTATTGATTGGTTTAGAGTGTATCCTGACGGGTATACCGATTGGAACACGCCCATAAAGAAATACGGCGAACCGGTGGTGGACGCCGAAAGCCTCTTGAAAAAAGAAGAAGGAAGGCAAATTAAAGTCCTGGATGTCGGAATAGGGCGGGGAAGCCGTTGGTTGAGAATACTTAAAAAAAACCGAAACATCGAATTTCACGGGACGAGCTTGAATAAAAATTACGATCCACTGCTAAAAAACGTCAAGCAAATCCATGCTGGCGAACTGACTGACCATTATGACGCTAACACTTTTGACTACGTATTCACCCACTATGGAATTCACCGGCAGGCATTCAGAGGCATAGAAAACATAGTGCACGTCTTAAAACCAGGAGGGCAAGCGGTCATTACCATATCGCTAAGCCGCAGAATTTGGAAACGTAAACCGTCAAAGCTCGAATCATTTGAAGCTCCCGATTTCTATGAAATCGTTGGCGCAAACCAAGACAAGAACAGCATAGTATTGCACATACGCAAAAAGTGATTGACATAACCGAACTCTTGTGCCTCAAAGACGCTTACTTGAAAGAGTGCAGCGCGAGTGTAGTGGAAGCGAACGGAAAGGAAATCGTTTTCAACAAGACCGTCTTTTATCCGCAGGGCGGTGGGCTGGTCAGCGACACCGGGTCAATCGAATGCAACGGCAAAGCATACAACGTGCTTGAAGTAAAGAAGAAAGAAGGAAAAGCAATCCACTACGTTGATGAGGAAGGGCTTGTCGTTGGAAACGAATGCACCCTGAAAATCGATTGGGAAAGGCGCTACGCGCTAATGAAAATGCATACTGCGGCGCACGTGCTCGGCTCTACCGCATACGAGATAGGCGCGTTGATTACGGGCAATGCAATCTCGCCAGCCGAAAGCCGCTTCGACTTTTCTTTCGAAAACTTCGACAGGCAAAAGCTCGATGAAACTGTTTCTAAAGCAAACGAAAAGCTCGCAAGCGGGGCGGAAGTGAAAACGTACGAAATGCCCCGCGAAGAAGCGTTCAAGATTCCGGGAATAGTAAAGCTTGCAAACGCACTGCCCCCGTCAATACCCGTTTTGCGCATAGTGGAAATATTAGGGCTCGATATTCAAGCGGACGGCGGAGTTCACGTTGCGAACACTCGCGAGTGCGGGAAAATAGAAATAACGCGCCTCGAAAACAAGGGCGCAAAAAACAAGAGGATTTACTTCAAGCTCCTTTGAATCAATGCTCAGGCCTTCGCACGAAGAACACTGCAATCGCGCACACTATCGCAGACGCGAGAATCAAGCCTATGACAGCGGTAGTGTCGAAGGAAGACTGCTGCTTCACTACAACTTTCAAAGGCTCGTTGGAAACTGCGACTGCTACAGGCGCTGGAAGCATTTCCACGACGCTCTCGTCAACCGCAGTGTCAACAGTGTAAGAAACCCGCGCATCGTCTCCAGGCTCGATGCTCGTGAAAAGCCATTTAGCGAACTCGCCGCTCTTCAGCTCAACTGGCTCTGCGCTGGCGCCTACCAAAGTGATTTTTTCCTCAACTTTCTCGATAGTCAAACCCTTCTTGCGCCGGTCTTCCCTAATCCGGTCGAAAATCACGCGCAGGTTTTCGTGCACCGCCAAATTCTCCATCCGCAAATTCCCTCGGTTTTTAATCCGCAGTTCTATGGTGCTCAAACGCTGGTCCCTGCCGTTTACTACCACGTCCACGGTCTTCAACTCACGCTGGAATTCCAACTGCCTTCCACCCTCCCTGCCTGCCGAAAGTCCTGGCGGGGTCATCACGTCTGAAGGGGTTATGGGAATCAAAACCGGCGAGCTCGAAAATACGGTTCCAGACTCTGCGGAAACCGATTCGATACCGCCATCTTGCTGCACGAAAGACACTGACAATGCAGGCAACACATCTATCCTGACATCCACTTGTCCGGAAGCCCGCGGATCCCCGTTGTTGATCGTTATTTTCTTAGTAGTTTCTTCACCCGCGGTTTTAGTTACCAGCGTAATGTCTTCAACAACCTCAGCTTCCGGGGTCGCGCTAGGCACGGCCGTAGGCTCTACTGAAGGAACGGCAGTCGGTTCGACCGAAACCGAAGGAACTGCGGTTGCGTCAACAGACGGAGTAGCTGACGCTGTTGCAACTGCGGTAGGCTCGGGCGAAACGCCTTGCTCTTCTTTCTCTTTTTTCGCTATTTTCTCGGTCAAGTCCGAAACTATTGTCTCAACCGGCACTATTCCCTGCGAATCCGTCTTTACGCTTACGGAAACGCCGGTATTGTCGTCCGTCGCAGTAATCACCGTTCCAGTGACTGGCACGCTGCTTCCGACATCTACGACCTTAACCGAAGCATCTGAAGTCACCACTTGTGCAGGTGCATCGGAGGCAACGGCTATTAAACCTCCGCCAGTGGACGGACCTCCAGGAGCAGCGCCACTGCCGGCAGGGCTGGAGGGCGGGGTGCTTTTTGTTACAGTAACTCCACCTGAAGAAACGGTGGTCAGCGTTCCGGCTGTTGCGGTCATATAGCTCATGGAAGGAAAAAGCACGTAAGGCGTCGGGGGGAAACTTAAGAGCGTGGGCCCGAAAACTCCCGCCGCAAACAAGACGAATGCAATCGCGAGCTCCAAGCCGAAAGTCTTCTTTCCGCGGCGCGTGAACGTGAGCACGAGCCCGAAAAGTCCGCCTATAAACAGCCCGATGAAAAGATATTGTTCCAGCATCAAACCGGCCTCGTAAAACATTCAAAATCGCCTCCTAGCTATTTAACATTACCAAAACTGGTTTAAAAATGATGTTCTACCCTTGCAAAGCGGAAACCACGAGGGGAAACACTATCGACGCGTCGCCCTCCACGTGCGCAGTCTTCGCCTTTTCCCTAATTTTACCCCACGATATCGCCTCGCGCGTTTTCGCGCCGCTCAGCGAACCGTCGTATTCGCTTGCAGTGCAAACGTAAACCGCGTAATCGAAGCCCCCGCGCAGGATGTTAGCGCCGATAGCGTGATGCTTTGCAAAACCTCCTCCCAGGATTATTCCGCCGGTTTTCTGCGAAAGCAAAACTTGCTCCGCGAGCTTTTTCATGTCGCCCGTAACGTCAATGCCGAACTCTGGATGGTCTTGCTTGAAGAAAAACAGCTGCAGCCCGAAAGCGCCGTCCGTCGGCGCCGGGCAAAAAACGGGAATGTTGTTTTTTGCGCACTGGTAGACAAAAGAGTTTTTGTCCTTAAGCACAGAACCCAAATCAAAAATCAGTTCGCTCGGCGAAAGCAAACGTCCCGCGCTTTTTTGCTTGCGCAGCTCTTCGATGAAGAACGGCTTGAGCATTTTCTCCAAAAGCACGTAACGGTCGTTCGGAACGAGGATGTTGCCGATGCGGTTTACTCCCTCCTTGTGCAGCTGCCGGTCGTCCATCGAAAAATCGCCGAGCAAAAACGGCTTGCGCGTCTTGATCAAATCCTCTTCTACGCTTCCGATGCTGGTTATGACCGCGTCAACAAACTTTTCCTCGCACAATTGCGCGAACAGCTCGCGCAACCCCGACGAAACCATGTTTGACGTGAACGTAAGGAAAACCGTCGCGTTCGCACGCTTCATTTCCCGGATGACTTCCACCGCCTTGCCGAGTTCGCTAGCCTGCAAGCCTGCAAAGCGCATTTGCGCCACCAAATCCGAAGCCTTCTGCCCCCTGGCGATTTTGATTCCCTTCACGGTTTCAACCATTTTCCTCACCCATCCGTTCCATCACGCGAAAACGCGACCGTTTCGCCGAAAAATGCCTTTCAATTGCGCCCCGCGCTTTCCCCACGTCGAAAGGCTTGCACGAAAAAACGTCCACGTGAGCCGAATGCAATTTCGGGAAAGTGTGGACGCTAACGTGCGATTCCGCAATCATGACAAAGCCCGAAAGCCCTTCGTCCAAAACCGTTTTTATTTCCTTCACCACGGGCTTGCTGATTTTCCGCATTCCCAGTTCTTTCGGCAGTAAGTTCAAGAACGACAGGACGAATTTCCTGTTCGAGAGTTTTGCCGCAGGGCAGTCTTGCAAATCCAAAACCAAGTGCTTTCCAAACGCACCCACAACAGGCGAGGCAAAGCGCGAGGAAAGCTTTTCCGCGCCCAAATAACCCAAGTCGAACGACAAAATCGCGGTGAAGTAAATCCAATTGCCAGTGTAAATGCTTAACGCGAGCGCGAAAGCTTCCAGCGAAAGCCGCAGCTTTGCCGCCGCAGCCAAAACGCCTTTCGAAGGGTGGACGTCAAAATAGTCGTTGAGAAACTCATCCATCAGCGCGAAAACAACGAACGCAAGCACGAGCAAGGCGTTTACTTGAGGAAGCCCGAGGAAAACCAAAGTGCCGAGAAAGCCGGCGATTGCGAACTGGTGGGCCTTCGAATCAATTTTTCCGGCGAGAAGCACGGCGATTGCGATTCCCAAAAACAAATTCGCAAACTCCGCGCCCAGCGAAAGCGCGAGCGCATAGAGAACGCCGTATGCCAATCCCGTTGCAAACTTGAAGTTCTTGAAAAAAAACCTTTTTTCATCAACCTGCACGTCCGTCAGCTTCGACAAGAATCCCGTTGCAAACGCGACAACTGCAAACAAACAAACCACCCGTAAAGAATGAAAGCCCGAAAACTGGACTGAAAATAAAAAACCGAAAAGAGCTAAAGCTTGCGCTGAAAAGAAGCGAACCTGGTTACGGACAGTCTTTCTTTTTTCCGGATGGCACGATAACGCACCTGCAGAACAATATTCGAATCCGTGCTTTTTAACCTGCCCATCCTGCAAAAGCTTAAAACTCGGCGCGACCAAATGAAATTATGCCAATCGCAACGACTACGACTACGCGCTCTTTCTAGAGTCGAGTCTGCTTGGCGGGTGGGCTTCGGCTCCGGTTTTAAAGAAATCAAACCTAAAAGTAATATGGAGCACGGGGTGTTTTTGAAATGAGGATTCTGGAATTGCATTGCGATTACGTGAGGTTCAAGCCTGTCTCTAAAGCCTTGAAGAGCATTGGCGAGCTTGGCGAAGAAGAAAAGAAAGGCGTGGAAATGAAGAACGTCATGCTGGTAATGAGCTCTTTCGAAGTCGGAGACAACACGGCGGTTTTGGAGCAGGCGGCGCGCGAGGTTGAAAAGAATTACAAGGAAGTCAAGGCGAACGCCGTGCTGTGCTACCCGTACGCGCACTTGTCCAACAACCTCGCAAAGCCCGACGAGGCAATAAAGCTACTGAACGAATTCCTGCAGTTGGTACGCGTTTACGCTCCCGACTCGCAGAAAGCGCCTTTCGGGTATTACAAGGAATTTGAATTGAAGTGCAAAGGCCACCCGCTCGCGGAATTAAGCAAAACCATTAACGCAGAGACTCTCGAAAAGGCGGTCGGAAAGCTTGGAGCCAAGCAGGCGGTGGTAGAAGGAACGCAGGCGAAGGAAGAGCCGGTAAGCGACTCGCTCAAGCAGGAAGCGAAAACCAAAAGCGAGTTCGTCATTCTCGACACCGATGGAACTATTACTCCCGCCGAAAAGTACAACTACAAAAACAACCCTTCGCTGCAGGCGCTCGCTGATTACGAAATCAAGAAAGTGCGCGCGTATGCTGAAGAGCCGCCGCACGTCAAGCTGATGAAAGAACACCATCTTGTGGCGTACGAGCCCGCCAGCGACTCGGGGAATATGCGGTGGATGCCGAAAGGGCTTTTGATAAAACGCATGCTCGAAAAGGCAGTGACCGATATCTGCGTGAACTACGGAGCGCTGCAAGTCGAAACCCCGATAATGTACGACTACCAGCACCCGGCTTTGAAAAGCTACTTGAACAGGTTTCCCGCTCGGCAATACGTGGTGAAAAGCGACGAGAAAGACTACTTCCTCCGCTTCAGCGCGTGCTTCGGCCAATTCCTCTTTGCCCACGATTTGACCATTTCCTACAAGAACCTCCCAATGCCGATTTACGAAATAACGCATTACTCATTCCGCCGCGAGCAGAGCGGTGAACTCGCCGGGCTCAAGCGCCTGAGGGCGTTCACCATGCCGGACATGCACACGCTTTGCGCCAATTTCGAGCAGGCGAAGAAGGAATTCGAAAGGCAGTACGGCCTTTGCCTCGATTGGAACAGGGATTTGCAAATCCCCATAGAAGCGACGTTCAGGGTCCAGAAAGAATTCTTCAACGAAAACAAGGATTGGTACGTGCACATGGTCAAGAAAATCGGAAAACCAATAATGGTTGAACTCTTTGACTTGCGCTACGCCTACTTCATAACAAAATTTGAATTCAACTTCATCGACAACAACATGAAAGCCGCTGGAATGTCCACGGTGCAAATCGACGTGGAAAACGGAGAAAGGTTCGACATCACGTATACCGACGAGAAGGGGCAGAAGCAATTCCCCTTAATCCTGCACACTTCAATTCCGGGCGCTGTCGACCGCGTTTTGTTCGCGATTCTCGAGCGCGAAGCTGCCGCGATAAAACAAGGAAAGACCCCGCAATTCCCGTTGTGGCTTGCACCCACGCAAATACGCCTGATTCCCATAAGCGATTCGCACAAGGAGTACTGCGAAAAAGCGGCGGAAGAACTGCAAAAGCATGGGGTGCGCGTTGATTTCGACGACCGCGGTGAAACTTTCCAAAGCAAAATCCGTAACGCGGAGAAAGAATGGATTCCGTTCGTCTGCATAATCGGCGACAAGGAAGTGAAAAGCGGCGAGCTTTCCGTTCGCATTCGTACGAGCGGAAAACAGGAAACCATGACGCTCCAGCACTTGATTGCGCTCACTGCAAAGGAAACGCAAGGAAAACCTTTCGAACGCCTTTCCCTAGCGCAGCACTTGAGCAAAAGACCGGTATTCTAAAACCTAACTCACCGCGGCACGACAACGTTGTGCATTCCCAGCGCCCACGCCGGAGAGCCCGGCTGCAAAGTGTAATCATCAGCGCCCGGATTGACGAAAAGCGGGTCTGCGATTACTGAATCGGTATCGAAGCCTATCGCGTTCCACTGCGCCCAAGTGTACTTGCCTCCGCTCCCGCCGTGATAAACCGCTTCAGGATCCCTAACGAAAATCGAGCCGCCGCCATTCCAAACCAAATTCTTAGTGAACCTGTTGTTTGCAGTACCGAAAACCCACCTCACCCAATAGGCGTTCGCACTCGGATGACCGGGATAGTAGATGATGTTGCGCTCGAAACGGTTGTTGTCGTAAACAGTAGTGTTGGTCATGGTTGACGGGTTAGGCGCATTAGCAAGAAGCGGGTAGTGCGAATAGTATTTTGCAGTATCAAAACCCCAGCCGGTCATGTTCTGCAGTTCGTTCCACTGCCCGATATAGGATACGTTCTGTGCTGCGTTCCACTCACCTTGGGCGAACAGGTTATGATAAATGCCCTCGATGCCTACGTTGTCGTGCACGTAATTGTCGCGGCCAGCGTGTATTTGGACAAAACCATCGCCAGTCCTTGCAACGACATTATCGTTGATTTCAAACTCGCTCGAGTAGTCGTCAGGATAGATGCCAAACGAAAAGCCAGGGTACTGGTATGTGTCGGTCTGGCTCTTGTACTCGTAGCCTCCCATGTCGTGCAAAAAGTTGTGCCGAATGGTATTGTTGCGGTAAAGCCAGCTGCGCCCAAGGAAGTAAATACCGCCAGTATCCTGCGTCTCGCGATTGAGGTCATAAACCTGGTTCCACTCGATGATGAGGTCGTTGCCCTGGCCTGAAATGCCGATGCGCGGCTGTTCGTGAACCGTATTGTTGGCAATCACGCTTCCAATCATTCGGAATGAGATTCCCGAACTTGACTTGAGAAGCTTGCTCGTGCGGTAGATGGTGTTGCCGAAGATGCGGTGGTTTGCCGGAACTAGCGCCTTGAAGTGGTAGACTTCGCCAGAGCGGTTTTGGCCGGGAATCCACGTGCCAGAGCCGGTTTGAATGTTGACGCCGGCAGCGCCAAGGTCGTGAATAGTATTGTTCTCGATAATAATTTTCTCGAATTGAGCGTCTCCAAACGTATTCGAAACCGCATAAATTCCAGTGCCTTCTTTTGCAGGGCTGCCGGGATTGAGGTTGTCGTTAAAGCCTATGTTACGTATTTCGTTGTTGCGCACGGTGATGCTGCCAGAGTTTACGATATAGACTGCCTGATTGCGGAATTCCTCGAAAGTCAGGCCGTTGATTTCGATGTTCGAGGTAGTATCAACCTTTATTGCACGCGTGATAGCGGCGACTGCCGCCCGGTCTCCAGGCTGGTAAGCCGAAGGCGGGTATACATAAAGCTTTTGCGTGACGTTGTTGTAAAACCACTCTCCCGGAACGTCAAGCGCCTGCCTAACGCTCTGGATGTAAAAGCGGTTGCCTTTGGTGATGTTGTAGCTGGCATGGCCATTCCAAGCGGCGATGGCTATTGTTCCGTTTACAGCGTTAATCCCGGAGATTTTTCCTTCGCCATTCCAGTAGTTGGGGCCAGTCCAAATCACGAGCTGCGCGTTTGAATAGTCCCAGCCCGTCGTGTCAATTGAGCCCGGCGCGTAGTATACTGCCTTGCTTGAAATATTGCTCGGCCCGCTAGCCTTGAGGTAAGAGCCTGCCCACGGGTCGGTTGCGCCAAAGTTCGGTGTAACCGCATTGGGGTAGCGAGCCGGTTCGAGCCACTGGCTGTTCCACAATAGCATCAACCTGCCGTTGCCGAACACCGACGGCGCGACCGTAGCCTCGTGAACGCCGGACTGCGCCGAAGGCGAGAACGCCGTGATTGAAGTGCCGCCGCGCAATACAGGAGTCTCTCCGTAATAATTCCTCCAAATCACGCGATAGCCATTCCTCCCCGCGTCGGCAGCAATCAACTTCAACTCGGCAGTCAAATTGTAAGTCCCGCCACGAACAAACACCACAACATTAGACGTCATCCCGCCCGAAATGTTCGTACGCACAACAGTCTGCGCTTTCGAAAGCGAAAGAAAAGGATAATTCAAACTCCCGTTATACAAATCACTCCCATTAGCCGCAACATAAAAAAACACCGTCGAATCACAAGCATCACCAACCCCATTCCCATCAGCATCCCACTGGTTAGCATTCGAAACAAAAGGACAATTATCAACCGCATCAGGAACCCCGTCACCATCAGAATCCGGATTAGGGCTCGGAGACGGACTAGGCGAAGGAGACACAGACGGAGACGCGCTAGGCGAGGCAGAAGGAGATGCGCTGGGCGAAGCCGAGGGCGTAGGCGAACCAGACGGGAAGTTAATCCCACCACCCTCATGCCCACACCACAACTTGTCCAAAGGCAAATCTCCCTGACAGCCGCCAGGCCGCTCCATCGGAGCACAAAAAACATTCGCAGCAGTCTCATACTCCGCCCTATCC
>DATDSY010000032.1:0-4694 GCA_035291125.1 Candidatus Norongarragalinales archaeon | reverse complement strand
GCAGCGCGAACGAAGCCGAAACTTTCCTCACGCGCAAGGCGAGCTTCTTCCCCTCGAAAACCGCGGCTTTCGAAAAAGCGGTTTTGAGCTTCGAGAGAGACTTGGGATGGCATTTCACCACGCCCTCCTGCCTTCGCGCGTCGAAGTGCTTGAGCTTAGCTTGCTGATCGCCGCACCGGGCCAACTCGGAAGAAAAAAATCTGCCCGCTTCGGAAGGCGAAAGCTTTTCCCCCGCATTCGCAATGAAAACAAAACGTTTTTTGAACCGCATTGCACCACACGATTAAATACTCGTCCTAGGGAGTTTAATATTAGTGGTCTGATGGCTGAACAATACAGGGCTTTGATTTTCGACCCAAAAACTTTCAGCGAACGCATTCCAGAAAACTGCATTGTCCTGGACCTTTCTAACACTTTTAATCACGACTGCAAGGGAGCCAAAAACGCCAACATAACAAGTGTCGTGCACTACGATGCACAAAGGCACGATGAAATAATGAACAGCATTGTAAACTATTGCAAGCGAAACGGCTTTCAGGTAGTCGTGCACGGCTATAAAGTGGGCAGAAATGAGGAAGACAAGACTGCAGCCGTGCTCAAGCACCTAGCCAAGCACAACGTTCATTTCGTCCATTCGCTTTCCAAAACCCAGTTGGAACGCTTGAGCACCGAACCGACGGCACAACTTGTTGCAGGAGAAGTGCTGCTTTTTTCCACTAAAAACCTTTAATCCGCTTTGCAGCTTGCCTGAACGCTTTCGCCCTGTGGTTTAATTTCGTGAAGAACAAGTCGAAATCTTTTTTTGAAAATGCAGCTACTGGAACGCTATAGCCGTCGGGAATGAAAACACGCAAGTAAGGCAAACCCCCGAAAGCCCGTTTTTCCACGCTCTTTGCAATCCTCCCGCGGCAAACCGCCTTTCCCACTATTGCAACGCGCTTTCCGTCGCAATACCCTACTAGAGTGCGGAAGAAAGCGTTCCTCCCCCCGCATTTTTTCACGAAACCCTCGAGACCCAGTTTTTCGTAAACCTCGCGGCTGCGCAATCCCGGATAGCCGCCAAAGCCTTGCACGAACAACCCAGTGTCTTCAACGAAAACCGGTTTTCCTACTGCCTTGAACGCGTCGCGCGCCTTTCGCTTTACGAGTTGTTCGTGCGGCAAGTATTTTGCTTCATGCAATTCAACGCGTTTCACGACAACGCGAAAGCCTTTGAGGATTGCCTTGACTTCGCGGGCTTTGCCTTTGTTCGTTGTCACGAAAATTATGGTTTTCAAAGCCAAAGCACCGTTAAAACAAAAAAGCAAACGCCGTTCAAGCGAAATAGATTTTCTTGGGGTAGAGCGTCTGCATTTCAGCCAGGATTCCAGGAGTCTTGAAAAAATCAGGCGCTATTCCTAATTCAGCCTCTCCGGCCGGCTCGCCCTTTACCTTGATCAAAATCGACGGGTCGAGTCCGAAAAACCGCTCCAACCAACGGTCTTTGCTGAACCACGCGATCATAACCCGGTCGACTTTCGCCCACTCGACGGTCTTGCTTCCCTCGTCGTCAGCAACGACGATTTTCTTTGCGTCGACTCGCACGAACGCCTTTTGCGCCTTGCGCAAGTTCCCCGCCATCAAAAGCAGCATTTCCAGGAAAAACAATGCGGAAACCACGGCCAAGACAACGAGCCACGGGTTTCGGTTGGGCTGCACAGCCAAGTAAAGCGTGGCTACGAAGACAGCTAGGTAAAAGTAGAATTCGGCGTAAAACCGCCCTGCAATCTTAGCCCGAAATTCAGCCATGTTTTTCTTACCCAGCCGCCACAATTAAAGCCCCGCTTTTCACAAACGCCCCAACGCGCCGGCCAGAGAATTCGAACAGTCTATTTTCGAAAACCTGGTTTGAATTGTGTTGGAGCAGGCGAGCGAGTCTATGCCGCCCTTCAAAATCTTTCTCCCGCCTTCGTCGTCCAACAAATGCACGACTGCACAATCTACCCTCTTCGCCCCGTGTTTTTTCAAGATTTTGGCCGCCGAAATCAGCGTGTTGCCCGTCGAAGCGACGTCGTCCACAAGCAAAACGTTTTTCCCGTCGCACTCCAAACCAGGAGTCTGGAAGTTTTTTATGCGCCTTCCGCTCAACCGCTCTTTCCTGAAAGCGTAATGCTTTGCATCCAACCGCAATGCAATGTCCCTTACTAGCGGCCCCGATTCCCAATCCGGCCCGACAACGAGCGAAGGCTTGAGCCTTCTCGCAACAGCATAATCGGCGATTTCCTTTCCGAGCAAAACGTTTTGAGTCGGAATGCGGTGGAAAATCTCGCTTAACGAAGCAATCCGGTGCAAGTGGGTTGTCACAGTAACGAAAGCGTCTGCTCCCGCCTCTTCAATCATTTTCGCAACCATCTTGTTGCTCACTCCCTCGCCTTCGTTAAAACGCACGTCCTGCCGCGCGTAGGCGAAGTAAGGCACTACTGCAAAAACCCGTTTTGCACCCAGCTCGCGAGCCGTGCTCAACGCGAAAAGCAGCTCCACTAGAGAGTCGTTGGGGTCGGGGTGTAGGGATTGCACTATGAAAACGCTTTTGCCGTGCAGTTTGGTTTGAAAGCGGATTTTCGTTTCCCCGTCGGGAAAACGCTCGGAGTAAAGGTCTGAATAGCTCGAGTTAAGCCTTTTCGCCAATAGCCTTCCTGCAACTTTCCCCTGCGAACATCCCACTACGGTTGAAGCCATGGCTAAGGCATTAAGAAAAAGAAAATAAAAAGCAAGAGCCCTAGTCAAGAAGCGGCACGGTCTTTTGACATGGCCAATTTAGAGGCAGAATCTCGTCCTCCTAGCTGGGTTTTTGGTTTAGGCTTGGGAGAACCTCGTTTGGGCCAAACGGCTATCCCATGATGCTCTTGCAAGTAATCTTTCCAACTGCCATAGCCAAAAAAACTTTTTTTGTTCTTTCCCTGCCTGTTTCTAGCCATTTGATAGATTGAACCACGGGTATAACCTTCTGCTGCAATTTCACCACGCCCCTCCCAAAAAACGGCCCTAAGCGGAGTTCCTTCGCTAACTTGGTTTTCTACTATCGAATGCAAACGGTCGTCTTGAAGAAAGACGTAAGGTCTGACGGAGGTTTTATGAAAAACCTTAAGATAATTCGACCAGCGACCGGTTCCAAAAAAATTCTTTCCATTTTTTCCTTTCCTGCGGCTGACCATTCCTCTCAATGCACTCAAACTAATTCCTGGCAGGCCGTTTCTAGAGCTTTTCAATCCCAACGGTTCCAAATCAATAGATTGAGTATTGTTTTGCCAGTAACTCGAATCAGTCCCGATTCCTTTGCTAAGCAACAACGTTATGATGTTGTGAAGCTGCTTGTCAGTGATTACATAAGGAACAAAATCAACCTCAGGGTGTTCGCGAAGGTATTTTTCCCATGTGCCGTGACCGAAATAGCTTAGCCCGCCTTCACCTTTTCGATAGTGTGCTAACCTAATTAAAGAACTTAAGCTCAGGCCAGCATCGTTAACGGCTTCGTTGCTTCCTTGCCAATAATCCGAACTCAGGTTAACACCGTTCACAACCTGTTCAGCGATCATTTGGTGAACGTCTTCATCTTTGAATTTCCACACTTTCAGTTTTTGGTTGGAAGTACGAGAAAAATCGTGTTCGGCTTGAAGGTAAGCCAACCACGAACCATACCCCTTGAAAGGTTTTCCGTTTACTCGACGGTATCTAACTGCAGCGTACAAGCGATACGCTGCAGGGTTGTTTTTTCTTAAAGTCCTAACAACGAGGTTTGTTTTAGACGCTATTTGTTTCTTAATTGCGGCACTAAGGCTTTCTTCCGAATAGCGTTTTCCAGGCATAGTTATGAAAGAAAAAAAGAAAATAAAAAGGCGAGACTCGCTCAAGAAGAGCGGGTTTTCAGGATGACTTCGAAATACTGCGCCACTCCGTCTTCGCCCACCCAATAGCTGTTCACTACCTTCATGTTGGGGTAGAAACGCTGGACTTTCTTTTCTGCAAACCAGCTCCACGGCTTTCCGGGGTTTTCGCGCAACCGGTTTTTCGCCGGCTTTCTGCCCAAGTCTGTGCGAGGGCGCTTGAACTTGCCGCGGCGCGTTCGCACGCGCACGACGATATAGTCTTTCGTCGCCTTGTAGCCCAGCTCGCGCGCGCGAATCGGGTTAACGGGGTTTTCAACGCGCTCGACTGAAGATTGCCTTTTCCACGCTTGCAAGCGCTTTCGGTAGTCTTCAGAACGCGTTTTGTAAGACTTTTCAAAATTCGCTTTGATGTACTTGAACGCACCCATTCCACAAATCACCTGTTTTCCGGGCTTTTACCTTAAGGGCAAAAGTTATCCGACATGAACTGGCGTGTTAAAACCAGAGAAAATAACTTGCGTTTAGAGGTTTTTAAGCGTGCTTGTTTTTCTTCATTTCAACCGCTTTCTTCACGAAATAGCCTACGGCGACAAGCAAAACCACAGCGCCCAGCGCAATCCAAAAATGGCTTTTGTACTGCAGCAGCTCTCCACCCAACCACGCCAGCAGGAAAGCCCTAGGCAGCGTTCCAATGAAAGTCATTAGCACGAAATTCTCGAAATTAAAGCGCAGGATTCCGCTCGTGATGGAAAAAACTTTGAAGGGAACGAAAGGAAGCAAACGCCCGATGAGCACCGCATAAGCGCCCCACTCGTGAAACTTCTTCTC
>DATDSY010000031.1:0-5602 GCA_035291125.1 Candidatus Norongarragalinales archaeon | reverse complement strand
GAAGAAGCCATAATCGGAAAGGAACGAGCGGAAATCGAGTCGCAAAACGCGGAAGTCCTTTCGCAAGCCAAGCGCAACGCGGCGGAATTCAAGAAAAAGCCTTTCAAGCAGCTCGCGTCCGAGCTGGCAAGGGAAATCCTTCCTTCGCACTGAACGCACTAAAAAAAGAAATTCGGCCGGCAGTCAATTCTTGCCGGAAAAAGTTGGGGAAAATGTTTCAAGTCGAGCCCATGGTAAAAATCCGCGTTTTATGCGCAAAACGCGATTTGGAGGGCGTTGTGGAAGGGCTGTACGAATTCGGGGCCATCCATGTAACGCGCTCGAAACAATTCCAGCCCGGCCGGCCGCTCGATAAAATGGAAGCAGTCTCTCCCATGCTAGTGAAAACAAGGGCGTTGGAAAGCGCTTTCGCGCTCGAACGCCTGAAGGCGAAAACGCCCGCAGGCTTGCACCACGACAGCCATTCGCATTCTTTGCGCGAAATGCAAGATCGGCTTGCGGCAGTCGCGCCCGAAAAGGCCGAAGAGCTTGCACGCAGGAAGCAGACGCTCGAAAACAAGCTGAACGACACGCTTGCAAGGAAGAAAGAGCTCGCGCCTTTCAAAAGCCTGCGCCTGAACGTGAACGAAATCCACTCGCGGACGGCGTTCCTGGAATTCGCGCTTTTCGAAATAAATCAGGATGCGGGAAAAGCGTTGGCCAAAGCGCGCGAATTCGGAAGCGCTCTCGCGCTCGAGGAAGAAAGGCAAAAGCCGAAAATGCTTGTTGCAATGGACAAGAGAAAGGCCGAGAAAGCCCGCCATGCGCTTGCGCCGTACGCAAAGGAAATTTCCATGCCCCACGCCGCAAGCGAAAGCTTTGCTAACGAGTACGCGGCGCTGGAAAAGCAAATCAGCGACTTGCGCTTGCAGCTTTCTCAAGCCGAAAGCGAAATCCGCTCTTTCGTTTCAGCCCACGGCGCGGGAATAGTCTCGTTGAGAAAAGCGCTGGAAACCGAGTTCAAGAAAGCCGAGTTGCCTTCCAAGTTCGGGGAAAGCGAATTGGCGGCAAGCGCCGAAGGTTGGATTGCACAAAACAAACGCCATTCCCTCGAAACTAGGCTTAGGGAAAAGCTGGGCGACAGGGTTCTGGTCGAAAAGATTGAAACAACCGAATTTCCGCCGAGCAAGCTCAAAAACCCGGCTTTGCTGAAACCGTTCGAATTCATGATAGAATTCTTTTCCCTCCCGCGCTACAACGAAATCGACCCGACGTTCATTACTGCATTGACGTTCCCCTTGTTTTTCGGCATGATTCTCGGCGACATCGGGTACGGGCTTGTGCTTTTGCTTTTGGGAATTGCTATAATGCGCAAGACCACAGGGGCGCTCAAGAAAGTTGGCGGAATAATGGTTTTGAGCTCAATTTCCACGATAATATTCGGTTTCATTTACGCGGAAGTTTTCGGGCTCGAGGAAATACTCGGCTTCCAGCTACACCCTCTGCTGTCGCGCGTGCACGAGGAAGGGATTGAATCTCTATTTGCGCTCAGCGTGCTCATCGGCTTCCTGCACATCACGCTCGGCTTGCTGTTGGGCGTCTGGCAGGGAGTGCGCGAAAAACACGTCAAGCACTCCTACGCGAAAATAGCGTGGCTTGCGGTGTTGTTCGGCTTCATTGCTTTCCTCGCGAACTCGATGCAATTGATTTTCACCAACTACCTGCAGTTTTTGAGGGTAATCCCGTCGCCTTTCGACTTGGGAATGTTCGTTGCAGGAGTCGCCGGCGTGGTTTATTTCGAAGGGCCGGTGCAGCTGATGGAAATCCCCTCGCTCTTTTCCAACGTTCTTTCATACTTGAGAATCATGGCCTTGGGCTTGAGCGGCGTCGCTCTCGCCAGCATAGTCGCATCAATCCCCCTCGACTTCGCATCTCTTGCAACACTCCAGCCCGGAGCAATCATTTCATTCGTGCTGCTCGCGTTGCTGCTGGTGGTGGGGCACGCCGTCGCCATAATGCTGGGGCTGCTGGAAGCGGGAATACAATCTTTAAGGTTGCATTACGTAGAGTTTTATTCCAAGTTTTACAAGGGAGGCGGAACGGAATTCGTTCCGCTGAGGGAAGACTAGAGACTATATAGCGTTGTTTTTTGGAGGTGTAAAGTGAAATGGTAGACTTTGGACCCGGCTTGATTGCAATAGGTGCCGGCATTGCGGTCGGACTGGCCGCTTTAGGAACTGGACTCGCACAATCCAGCATCGGAGCCGCAGGACTCGGCTTGATGGCAGAAAAGGACGGCAAGGAAGGGCAGGTTCTGATCATGCTCGCTCTGCCCGAAACCATCGTCATCCTCGGTTTCGTAATCGCGTTCTTCCTGCTCGGCAAAATGGTTTGAAAAAGCGTTTTGCCGCGCTGAAAAACGGAGGAAGCGATAAGCATGACTTTGGAAAAACTGAAGCAGGAAGTGCTTGACGAAGCGGAAAAGCAAGCGCGAGCCATAACCGCCGAAGCCGAACGAGAGAAGGAAAAAATCCTGGACGAAGCCCGGGCAAAGGCCAAGGCCCGCGTCGAAGAAAACCGCAGGCACGGCGAAGCTCGGGCGAAGGAAATGTCCGTCGAGCTGAGGGCATCGGCCTTGCTGCAGGCAAAGCGCATCGAAAGCGAAGCACGGGAAGAAGCCGTGGAAAGCGTCCTGCAGGAAGCCAAGCGCGAGCTCGCGGAAACGGCGAAAGGCAGCCATTACGAAAAGATTTTCGATTCGCTGGCAGCCCAAGCAATCCGCGCCCTGGGAGAAAAGGAATTCGTGCTCAAAGCGAATGCAAAAGACAAGAAGCTCGCCGCAAAGCACGGCCGCGTTGGGGAAGCAATCGACACCATTGGCGGCGTCATCGCTGCGAAAGCCGACGGCTCGATTCAAATCAACAACACGTTTGAAGCGCTGCTAGAGGAAAACGAGGAAAAGCTCAAGCAAAAGGCGTTCGAACACCTGTTCGGCCACGGCGAACACACAGCACACGCCGGCACCAAGAAAAAAGAAAAAAGCACTGCGCGCAAACCCGCGTCGGGCAGCGCAACGGCAAAGAAAAAAAAGAGAAAGTGAAAAAATGGATTTGGGTTACGCGTATGCAAACGCGCGCATCAAAGGAATGAGGAGCAACCTGCTCGACGAAAACGCGTTTCGCGAGCTCATGCAAGTGAAAACCCTCGATGAAGTCACCGCGCTTCTGGAACAGACGCCGTACAAGCAGGATTTAGTTGAAGCCTCGAAAAACCATTCGGGAGTCCAGCGCATCGACATCGCACTGCACAACAACCAAGCGCGCGTAATCGCAAAGCTCGCCAAAATCCTCCCCGCGAAAGGAAGGGCGTTGTTTGCAATGCTCGCTGCAGAGTGGGACGCGCAAAACCTCAAGCTCATTTTCTCGAAGAAACACTTGGGCCAGGAAATCGCGCGCGAAGAGCTAATTCCCACCGGAAAAAGCTTCGACAGGTTTTACGCCAAGCTCATCACAGCCAAAACAGCCGGCGAAGCGCTGGAAATAGCCGCCGCCAAGTGGGGTTCAAGGAAGTTCAAGGTCGCTGCGCGCGAGCTGGCCAAGAAAAACCCTGATTTGAAGAGCATAATCACTGAAATTGACGCGGAAAGGGCGAGGCAGCTGGTTTTGCTCGCGCAAAACGCCAGCGACCCGCTCACCCGCAAGATAGTCGAACAACAGCTTGCCTTCGAAAACGTAATGGCCGCCCTGCGGCTGAAGAAGGAAGGAGTGAAAAACGCAGGGAAGCTCGTGGCTTACAAGAACGGCGCGATTTCAAGAATACTGCACGCTCAGGATTTCGACGAGGCGGTAAAGCAAGCTTTGCTTGCTTATTCCCTTCCCCCCGAACAGGCGGCGAAAGCCAAGGAATCGCTTTCGCTCTTGGAAATCGCGCTCGAACGAAAGACAGTCAACTCAATCCTCGCCTTGACGAAAATGAGCGTCATGAGCTTTGCTACGGCGATAGGGTTCGTATACCTCAAGAAAGTGGAAGTTTCGAATTTGCGAAAAATAGCGTATGCCAACGCCTTCGGGCTCAAGCAAGAGCTGGGGCAATACGTTTTCGCCATAAACGCGTAAATGCAAAAAAAAGTGTGAATGGAAATGGAGATTGCTGCAATCGGCTTTCCGGAAACGCTCGTGGGCTTCAAGCTCGCGGGAGTGAGGATTACGGCGGAATGCACTGCCGATAATGCCGATGCAAAACTCAACGCGCTCATGGACGCCGAGGAAGTCGGACTCATAATACTCGACGAAGACCTCGTCCCTTCGCTCTCGCTGAAAACGCGCAAGAGAATCGAAGCCAGCACCAAGCCGATCGTGACTTCGATTCCAGGAAAGAGCGGCAAGACGCAGGCCGGCGGGGAGAGCATAAGCGCCATGGTCAAAAAGGCGATAGGCATAGACTTGACCGCGAAATAAAAAAAAACGAAAAGCTGACAAGAAAAAAAAGGGTGTGTTTGGAAATGGGTGAGATTGCAAAGATTTCGGGCCCGCTCATCATCGCGAGCGGAATGAAAGGAAGCCAAATCAACGAGGTCGTTAAAGTCGGAAAGCAAGAGCTCAGCGGCGAAATCATAGCCTTGAAAGAAGACCGCGCATCCATCCAGGTTTACGAGGAAACTTCGGGATTGAAGCCCGGAGACGCTGTTAATGGCACTGGCGCGCAGCTCGAACTCGAGCTCGGCCCCGGCTTGCTTTCTGGCATTTTCGACGGAACCCAGCGCCCGCTAGACGTAATCCGAGAGAAAACAGGCATTTTCATCGCCCGCGGAGTCAACATCCCGTCAATAGACCGCAAAGTCAAATGGGATTTCAAGGCAACCGCGAAAAAAGGCGAGCACGTCAAGGGCGGAGACGTCCTCGGCGAAGTGCAGGAGAAAAACATCATCCACAAAATCCTCGTACCCCCGAAAGTCGAAGGCAAAATCGAGGAAATCAAGGACGGAAAATTCACTGTCGAAGAAACCATTGCAATATTTGATGGACAGAAGCTTAAAATGATGCAAAAGTGGCCGGTGCGCACTCCGCGCCCGTTCAAAAGCAAAAAGCCGTTCGACCAGCCGTTGGTAACGGGAATGCGCATTATCGACACGTTCTTTCCCGTCGCAATGGGAGGCGCAGCCGCAATCCCAGGGCCGTTCGGCAGCGGAAAAACTGTGACTCAGCAGTCGCTCGCCAAATTCGCGAAAGCGCAAATCGTGGTTTACGTTGGATGCGGGGAACGAGGGAATGAAATGACCGAAGTGCTCACGCAATTCCCCAAGCTCGAAGACCCAACCACTGGAAGGCCGCTGATGGAACGCACGGTACTCATAGCCAACACTTCAAACATGCCGGTCGCAGCGCGCGAAGCGAGCATTTACACGGGAATTACTATTGCCGAATACTTCCGCGACATGGGATTCGACGTCGCGCTCATGGCCGACTCTACATCACGCTGGGCAGAAGCGCTGAGGGAAATCGGAGGGCGTTTGGAAGAAATGCCCGGGGAAGAAGGCTATCCCGCATATCTGTCGCGAAAGCTCGCTGAATTCTACGAACGCGCCGGGCGCGTTGAATGCATAGGCTCCAAAGCAAGGGAAGGA
>DATDSY010000030.1:0-15482 GCA_035291125.1 Candidatus Norongarragalinales archaeon | reverse complement strand
CAAAAGCAATTCGCCTTTCCCGCAATGCGTTCGACCGAACTCACGGCGTTCGCCGCCCAAAACGGGTTTTTCGGGTCATACAACGCGGACGAAAACGAGGTTTTCCACGCTTCAATCTATGCACTGCGCTATGCCGGCTGCGGCATTTCTCAAAAGGAAATCTACGACTACCAGAAAATGCGGGTTTAGGTGACGAAGAATGCAGGCTTTCGACTTGACCATGGAAATTAACGAAAACACTCCCGTTTTCACTGGAGACCCCAAGCAGGAAATAAAGCAATTGGCAACAATCGCGAAAGACGGGTGGAATGAAAAGAGGTTGTCTTTCAACACTCATTTTTCCACTCACATAGACGCGCCTTACCACATGCTCGAAAGCGGGAAAAAGCTTTCAGAATATCCCGCGAGCTTTTTCTTCGGCGAAGGCATAGTGATCGACGCGCGCGGCCAAAACCCGATAGACCCGGACTTGTTGGGCGTAACGCAGCACGACATGGTTTTCTTTCTCACTGGGCATACCGACCGGGCTTACTCGCAAGATTTCTTCAAAAACAATCCTGTGATTTCAAGGAAAACGGCCGAAGCGCTGGTTGAACGCAAAGTCAAGATAGTGGGGCTGGATTCTTTCACTCCAGACAACGAGCCTTACGAAATCCACAAGCTCCTGTTCAAAAACGACATTCCGATCGTCGAAAACCTCGTCAACCTCAAGCCCCTGGCAGGAAAGCGGTTCGAATGTGCGGTCCTTCCGCTCAACATCCGCGATGCAGACGGCGCGCCATGCAGGGTAATCGCCAGACTTTAATAATTTCGCCCTCCAACTATTATCTCCGGCGTTTAACGCAAGGGCTCGTAGATCAGCGGTAGATCGCATCGTTCGCAACGATGAGGCCGCGGGTTCAAATCCCGCCGAGTCCACTAACCTTTCTTTCTTTTTGCGAAAAAGAAAGAAACGTTAACGAAAGAAAGAAAAAAACTTGCGAAAAGAAAGAAAAGCGAAAGAAAAATTAACTAAAGAAAAACGAAAAGAAAGTTTAATCAAAGAAAACTTTGCGGAAAGAACGAAAAGGCAACGGCGGTTTTAGGATTTGAAGAAAAAGATTTTTCTCGCAGTGAACTTCGCCTTTGCGGCGCTTCTCCTGGCCGTAATCCTTTATTCGTTCGACTTCACCGCGCTTTTGCAGAACGTGTCTAACGCCAACGCACTGTTCCTCGCTTTTGCTTTCTGCGCTTACCTTCTCGCCCACGTCCTGCAGGGCGTGCGCTACAAGCTCCTTCTCCCCTCCTTTCCGTTCGTTTCCGTGTTTTCCTCGCACATGAAAGCCATGCTCGCGAGCGACGCGACTCCCGGCCGAATAGGCTACTCGTTCTTCATTTTCGACATGCGCGGCAAGGGATTGAAAGGCGGAAAAGCTGCGAAAGTGCTGGGCGTTTCGCTCGCCTCGGACTTTATAGTGAGGGGGCTTCTGGCGTTCCTTGCAGTATTCCTTTTCTCGCAAGACTTCGGGCAAGTGGGGATTGCGGTTTTGGCGCTTTCGCTGGTCGCGCTCGCACTGCTTTTCTACCGCATAAGCTTTTTCGCCAAAGCGATTTCCAAGCTTCCCTTATACGGGAAAAAGCTTGAAAACGCTTACGACGCGGTGTTCAAGCAAAAAACTTCCCTCCCGCAGTTGGGATCTTCCATGGGCTTGAGCGTTGTGGGCGCTGCAGTAAGGGGGTTTGAATGGCTTTTCGTTTTGAATGCGATCGGCTTGAACGCGGGACTGCTGGAATTGACGATAATCAGCGCCTTGCTCACCGCCCTGTCTTTCGTGCCTCTCTCAATATCCGGATTCGGCTTACAGGAAGGCGGGGGAATCCTGCTTTTCACCCTGTTTCTCGGTTTCACTACGCCCCAAGCTGCTGGCGCGGTGCTGTTGGTGCGATTCATAGACGTTCTCGCGGACCTGCTCGTGGGCGGATGGTTTTTCGTTAGGGAAAAAGGGGGCAAGCGGAAAAAAATCAAACGATAATTTTCTCTTTCCTTCCTTCTTTAGCGGACTTTTGCCCAGCTTGAACTGCGGCAACTGCGTAAAGCGCGTCCCTGCCTGAAATCATGGGAACTGCCTTGCCTTCCACGCAATCGAGAAAGTGGTTCGCTTCAACGCGCAAAGGCTCGTCTTTAACGAAATAAGGCTTCACTTCGGTTCCCCTTCCTACGCGCAGCACGATTTCGTCGAAAGTGCTGAACTTGGTGTCCATGTTGTCGGACGTGAAGATCGTCAAGTCCTGCGTGATGTAATCGAGCTTTGCTGCGCCCTTCGTGCCGAGGACTATGAGATCGCGGTTTTTGATGGGCGTAACGCGGTTCGCTTCGACCGTGGCAGTAAAACCGTCGAACTCGAACAAGGCGGAGCATAAGTCGTTGCTCTTCGCGTCGACAATCTTCCTTTCAACAGCGGAAACTTCCTTTGGGTGCTTTCCGTACAAGAAAGAAATCACGTCGATGTCGTGAACCGCCTGGTCTACGAACGAGCTTCCAACGTCCCGTTGCGTCGGAACGCCGAAGCGGTGTGCAGAAGCGTAAAACAGGTCGCCGATCAAATGCAAATTGCGCTTGAGCGCCTGCACTGCCGGGTTGAAGCGTTCGATGTGCCCTGCCAAAAGCAGGATTTTGCTTTTCTCGGCTTTTTCCACGAGTTTTTTCCCGTCCTCAGAGTTTTCGGTGATAGGCTTTTCCACGAGAACAGGTATTCTTGCGTCGACGATTTTCGACGCGATTTCGTAATGCAGTTTAGTGGGCACCGCGACAACCACGCAGTCTGGCTTTTCCTTCAAAGCTTTCTCGAGTTCGGTGAACGTCTTGGTCTTCTGGGTTTTCCTGACCAGCTCGAGCGAGTCGCTGGAATTGTCCACCACGATTACTTCGTCGACCCTGTGGTTTTCGCTGTAAACGCGGACGTGGTTTCTTCCCATAGAGCCGCTGCCTACAATCAAAACCTTCATTTCCTTCTTTCCTCCGAAAGCTTTAGAAGCGAATTTCTAGTGTTCGGCCGCACGCGCATGCCTACTGCCTTTTTCAACGGCACCCACGCATACTCGTATAATTCGTCTTCGTCCAATCGCACTTTCCCGGTGCTTTCGCACGACGCGTGCAGATAGATAAAATGCTTTTTCTCCACGAAGTTCTTCGGAAAGATGCCTTCAAGCACGTTGAATAACCTCACGTTTTTCACGCGCAAGCCCGTTTCCTCAAGCGCCTCGCGTTTTGCCGCATGCTCGATTGTCTCGCCGAGTTCTACATGCCCTCCGATGGGAACCCATGAATTTCTCCATTTACGCGATTTAGCAAGAAGCACTTCACCCTTCTTGTTGAAAACGAAAAGCCCGACGACCACTTCGGGATACCGCTTCACACGGTCACCAGTCTTAACCGTCATTTTCTTTTTTCCCCTCAAACAAAAAATTCTTTTATTTTAGAAGCAATCAAGCCCAATTCGTCTTCGGAAACGCTAGGATGGATGGGTAGCGACAAAACCTGTTCGCTGGCTGAAACGGCGTTTTTGTTGTCCGCGCCTTGAGCGAATTCTCTTAAAACTCCGAGTTTGCTGAGCGGAGTCGGATAATATATTGACGAGCCGATCTGGTTTTTCGCGAGAAATTCCTTCAGCGCGTCCCTCTTTCCGCCCTTCACTTTAATCGTGTATTGGTTGTAAACGTGCTTTGCGTTAGCATGCTCAAAAGGCGTTTCAACCGCTTCAACTCCCTGCAAGAGCTCGTTCATCACGTGCGCGTTTTTCCTGCGTTTTTCGGTTATCATATCGAGTTTGGCAAGCTGCACGGTGCCAATCGCTGCGCTGACGGCGTTCAAGCGGAAGTTGTATCCCAAGTGGGCGTAGTCGTACGGCTTGCGCTGGCCGATGTTCCTCCACAATTTGCATTCTTCGGCAATCGCCGGGTCGTCCGTAAGCACAGCGCCGCCTTCGCAAGTGGTGATGTTTTTCGTCGGGTAAAAAGAGAGTATGGCGCAGTCGTCGCCCAAATTCCTTTTTCCCTTCCACTCGGTCCCTATCGCCTGCGCGTTGTCGCTTATGACCTTGAGCGAATATTTTTCTGCAACTTCCTTGACCGCATCTGCGTCGTAAGCCTGACCGTAAAGCGAAACCGGAATCACCGCCTTGGCGTTCTTGTTTTTTTTCGCGGTTTCCTCCAAGCTGCGAGCGTCAAGGTTGAAAGTCTTGGAGTCAATGTCCGCAAACAGAGGATTTGCATTGAGATAGCGCGCGGTGTTCGCAGTGGCGATGAACGTGAAATCAGGAGTGATGATTCCGTCGCCTTGCTTTACTCCCGCAGAGGCAGCAGCGACGTGCAGCGCGGCAGTGCCGCTGTTGACGGAAACGGCGAATTTGTAATTGCAGTATTCCGCGAGTTTTTTTTCGAATTCCTCGACAAAAGGTCCGCCTGTCAGCATGCCGCTTTCCAGCGCTTTGCGTGCGGCTTCCGCCTCTTCGCTTCCCACCAACGGTTTTGCGATAGAAATCATTTTTTCCAACTCCTACAAAAACTTCAAGCCTTAAGCCCTTCCTTGTTGACTTTTCCTGCGACGCGCGCCGGGTCGCCGTAAGCCAACGCAAAATCGGGAACGTCTTTTGTTACCACGCTTCCAGACCCTATCATCGCCCACTCTCCTACCGTAACGCCGGGCAGAATGATGGTTCCGGCGCCGAGAGACGCGCCTTTTTTTATCAAAACTTTTTCTACCTTCCAATCGTTTGCGCCTTTGAGCGTCAAGTCGGGGTTTACGGCGCGAGGATTTTTGTCGTTGGTTAGGATGCAGTGGGGCCCTACGAAAACCCCGTCTTCAATAGTTGCTCCGTGGTATATGCTGCAGTTGTTCTGTATTTTGCAGTTTTTGCCGATGCGCACTCCGAAGTCGATGTAAGCGTTTTTTCCGATGATGCAATTCTCGCCTATTTCCGCGTCTTCGCGCACTTGCGCGTAATGCCAAATCTTGGCGCCCTTGCCTATCCTGGCTTTGGGCGACACTTCAGCGGTAGGGTGGACGAAAAATTCAGCCATTTGAAACACCATTCACGTTTTGCTTGAACCACTCGAACGTTTTCTTCAATCCCGCTTCAATCTTTGTTTTGGGCGTCCAGCCGAGGGCCTTTATCTTGGAGTTGTCCGCAAGGCGCCTGGAAATGTGGTCCCAAGCCCTGCGCTCTCCATTCTGCAGGTTGCCTTCGTTTCCCGCGATTTTGTTTATTTCGTTAGCCAAATCTATTATCTTGGTTTCCGCAGAGCTTCCGATGTTGTACGCTTCTCCGGCCTTTCCTTTTTTCGCCACGAGAATCGTGGCTTCAACCGCATCTTCCACGAAAGTGAAGTCGCGCGTTTCCTCGCCCGACCCCATAATCACAAGCGGTTTTTTCTGCGTTGCGAGGGCGAAAAATTTCGGAATCACGTTGCGGTAAGGCCCCGGATATTCGTTAGGGCCGTAGACGTTGAAATAACGCACGCTAACGGCATCGAGGCCGTGAAAGTCTGCGAAAAACTTGGCGTACTGCTCTCCCAACAGCTTCGTAATAGCGTAAGGCGTTTCCGGCTTGGGCTTCAAGCCTTCATCCATCGCCCCGTCGACTGCTCCGTAAATGCACGACGACGAGGAGTAAACGAGCTTCTTGGTGCCGAATTCCTTTGCAAGCTGCAAGAGCTTTAGCGTAGCTGTGCCGTTCACGTCCAAGTCGAGCACAGGGTCGTCCACGCTCTTTTGGTTGGCGAAGCTCGCGGCAAGATGAAAGACGTAATTGAATTTGTGCATGGAAAAGAGCTTTCGCATGAATTCCTGGTCGCGAATGTCTTTCTTGAAGAACGCGACCGGCAGGCTCCGCAGGTTTTCCTTGAAGCCCTCGCTCAAGTCGTCGACAACGTAAACAGTGTTTTTTTCGCACAGCGCTTTCACTAGATTAGAGCCTATGAACCCGGCTCCGCCGGTTATGAGAATGCGCTGTCCGGAAACCATTTTTTTTTCACTTTTCAATTGTTTTGCTTGCGAAACCTAAAAACCCTTTTCCAGCGCTTCGCAAATCCTTTGCGCGGCCTTTCCATCCCACTTTTCTGGAACCCTTCCCTTTTTTCCCTTTCCTGCGCAAAGCTTTTCCAGCTCTTTCTTCAAAAGCGCAGAATCCAAATCGACTATCGTGTTAGTGCCTTCCGAGACGGTTATAGGGCGTTCGGTATTGCGCCTTGCCGTAAAGCAAGGCACTCCCAAAACCGTAGTTTCCTCCTGCACTCCTCCGGAGTCCGTCAAAACGAATTTCGCTTTAGCCTCGAGATTCAAAAACTCGAGATACCCCAGCGGCTCAACGAGCTTAACTCCCCTGCTTTCAAGTTTTTTCTTAAACCCGCTTTTTTCCAGCCTTTCCAGCGTGCGCGGGTGCACGGGAAAAACCACTTTCGAGAAAGAAGCGGCAGTCAAAACCATTTCCACCGCATTGCCGAGCGTTTTTTCGTCGTCGACGTTCTCTGCCCTATGAAGCGTAACAAGCGCGTATTCACCTTTCTCCAGCCCTAGTTTTTTTTCGCTTTCAGTCTTTTCAGCCTGCTTTTGAAATGCCGTGAGCGAGTCTATCATAGTATTCCCTACGAATTGAATTCCTTCCGAAATGCCTTCCTTCCTCAAGTTTTCGCCGGCGTCTTTCGAAGTGGTGAACAAGAATTTCGAAATCCTGTCGGTCAAAACCCTGTTGATTTCCTCTGGCATGCGCCAGTCGTTGCTGCGCAGCCCGGCTTCGACGTGCGCCACGGGATAATGTTCTTTAGCCGCGACCAGAGCGCAGGCGAGCGTGGAATTCACGTCTCCCACTACTAAAACCATATCCGGCTTTTCTTCGAACAGCACTTTTTCAAAGCGCGTCATGATGCTGGCCGTTTGCACGGCGTGCGAAGCAGAGCCAACGCCGAGGGAATGGTCGGGCTTGCGTATGCCTAGCTGGCTGAAGAAAATTTCGTTCAGCCCGAAATCGTAATGCTGGCCCGTGTGCACGAGCACCGGCTGAAACGATTGCGGCCTTTTCAGCATTTCTCGCATTACGGGTGCGATTTTCATGAAATTCGGCCGCGCGCCCGCGACGTTCAGGACTTTCAAAGGCAAAGCAAACGACCTTCAATGAAATATAGGGGTTTGAGGAGGCGCGATGCAACGGAGGGGGGCTCGCATCACGTCGCGCTCTCCCGTCTTCCCACAGAGGGGTTACGCATGAATTTTTCTTGTTCTACATCTTCCTTTCCAAATACGCGTAAGCAATGCTGTACGCCAAGCTCATTATTCCGAGCAAGACCGCGAGAATGCCGTTCGGGCTCGTCGGCCTTCCGGAGTAAGCCAAAAACGCGAGAATCAATATTACTACCACCACGCTTGCCACTAGTGTAAAGCGCGCGGCCTTTCCTGCAATGAGCTGGGTTCTCTCGTCGCTTTTTACGTCATCCCTGGAAATCCATTCCCTGTAGGCGTAAAAGCCGCCCGCGATGAGCAAGCCGAAAAACAGGATTTGGAACGCGATGGGCTCGAACGAATAGCGGTTGGCGTAGCTGAAGTAAAGCAAGAGCGTGAACACCAGGCTCAAAACCACGTTCTTCATCTTCATCAGCAACATCGGCAAAACCCCCTTTTTTTCATTCTTCAAACAAATCTTCTATCCTGCATGCAAACGTTTTCGAGAGCTTGAACGCCAGCTCCAGCGACGGGTTGTACTTCTCGTTCTCTATCGCAATGATGGTTTGGCGGGTTACGTGAACTTTCTTCGCCAAATCATCTTGCGTCAAATTTTGCCTTGCGCGGTACTCCCGCAAACGATTCTTCATGTAAAGTAGTATTAACATTAAGTATATAAGGCTTTACATTTTGTATAGTTATACTTACTGAAGCCTTTTGAGCTTTTTCGGTGTTTTCGTTAAAGGTGGTTTGTTTGAAGGTTGTTGTTACCGGCGGCGCAGGCTTTATCGGAAGCCACCTCGCCGAAGCGTTGGCGAAGGAAGGCAACGAAGTTGCGGTTCTGGACAACTTGAGCGTCGGAAGCCAAAACCTGGGTGTTTTGAAAGAATGCGGAACGCGGTTCTTCAAGGGCGACGTGAGGAGCCTGGCGGACGTAGAAAAAGCTTTCGAGAACGCAGATGGCGTTTTTCATTTGGCTGCAATGAACCGGGCCATGCGCAGCATCAAAGACCCGCTTGAAGCCAACGACGTGAACGTGACCGGAACTCTCAACGTGCTGGAAGCGTGCAGGAAGAACGGCGTCAAGCGCATGGTGTTCGCGTCTTCATCGAGCGTTTACGGCGGCGGGGAGAAAACAAACCTGGAAGACCAGAAGCTTTGCCCCCTTCACCCGTATGGCGTGGGAAAGCTCGCCGGCGAAGAGTACTGCCGAGTCTACAATTCCCTTTACGGGCTGGAAACCACCGTGTTGCGTTACGTGAGCGTGTACGGCCCTCGGCAGCGCGGGGACATTCCTTACGCGGCAGTCATCCCCAAATTCATCAAGGCAATCCTTTCCGGCGCGCCTCTGGAAGTGTTCGGTTCCGGAAAGCAGAAACGCCAGTTCACTTTCGTGAAAGACACCGTCGCGGGAACGATAGCGGCGTGGAAAAGCAGGAAAGCCGCAGGAGAGGTTTTCAACATCGCGCACCCTGCGGAGTCGAGCGTGCTGGAAATAGCTTCAACCCTTGAGGAAACGACCGGGCGGAAGGCGGTGTTGAAGCACTTGCCGGCCATTCCCGGAGATCCCATGCACAACAAAATCGACGTTTCCAAAGCGAAAAAAATCCTCGGGTTTAATCCGGCTTACCCGCTGGAAGACGGCTTGAGGGAAACGGTCGAGGCATTCCTCCATTGACGCTTTTGCAGTACGGCAGGTGAAAAAAATGACTGGCACTTTGAACGAAAAAATCAAGTCGAAGAAAGCTGTTGTGTGCATAGTTGGCGCAGGGTACGTGGGCCTGCCCAACGCGATTCTCTTTGCGGAAAAAGGGTTCAACGTCATCGCAGCCGACGTGAGCGAGCGCATAGTATCGCTGACAAACAAGGGCGTGAGCCACATCAACGACCCCGTTCTCAACAAAAGTGTGCCGCGCGTTTTCGCGACAGGCAGGCTCAAGGCGATGCAGGACACTGCAAAAGCTGCGTCGGAGAGCGACGTGATAATAGTTTCAGTCCCCACGCCTGCAGAAGAAGGCGAGCCGGACTTGACGTTCGTGAAAAACGCCTGCGCAAGCGTGGCAAAAGGATTGCGCAAAGGTTCGCTGGTAGTAATAGAAAGCACGGTTTATCCCGGCGCGTGCAGGACTGTCGTAAAGCCTTTGCTCGAAAAGGAAAGCGGATTGAAGTGCGGGAAAGATTTTTTCCTCGCACACTGCCCAGAACGCCTGAACCCCGGCGACAACGAGCACAACGTGATGGTGACGCCTCGCGTGGTGGGCGGCGTTGATGAAGAAAGCGGCGCTGTTGCGAAAACGCTGTACGAAAGCGTTGTTGACGCGAAAATCGTTTTGGTTTCCAACGCTGATACGGCCGAGCTTTCCAAGCTAGTAGAGAACACGCAGCGGGACGTGAACATCGCGTACATGAACGAGATCGCGTTCGTGTGCGAAAAAATCGGCGTGGACGTCAAGGAAATCATTGAAGCCTGTTCGACGAAATGGAATTTCTACAAGGCAAAGCCTTCGGCCGGCGTCGGGGGGCATTGCCTTCCCAACAACCCTTACTACATTCTCAAAGCTTCGCAGGACAAAGGGTTTTACCCCACGCTCATAATGACCGCGAGAAAACTCAACGATTCGATGCCCTTGCATACTGTTGACTTGATTGCAAACGCCTTGAAAGAATGCGGATTGGATGTGAAGGGAAGCGCGGTCGCAATAATGGGCGTGGCGTACAAGGAAAACGTGGACGACGTGAGGCAAGCGCCTTCGCGCGTAATAGTTTCAGAGCTTTTGAAGCGCGGCGCCCGCGTGAGCATATGCGACCCTTACGTGAATGACGTGAACATGCGCAAGGTTTTGGACTCCGGAGTGCCGGTGGAGAAAGCGCTGGATGCGGATTGCATTGTCTTTCTTGTTCCGCACGACGAGTTCAAAAAAATCAAGCCTGCGCAAATAAAGGCGAAAGCAGTCGTCGACGCATGCTTCCTGTTCGACCGCAAAGATTTCAAAGGCAAGGCTTACAAGCGAGTGGGAATGGACAAGAACTTGGAATAGTTTCAAAAGGTGCTTTTGGTTGAATATCCTGGTTTTCAGTGCTGGAAAATACTCGAGCCTGGACGGCTCGGTAGTCCGCTTCAAAAACCTAGTCGTCAACAGGGATGCGGGAGCAAAAACCGTTTGGATAGACGGCTCTTCGCAAAAAATCTACAAGACCGAAAACCTTGATTCGAAAATCCCCGCCAACGTCAAAGTGATTGCGGGAATCGGGCAGGCGAAAAACGCAGCGTCCGAACTCGTTGCAAGGGAAAGGCATTTCCTGCGCTATGCAAAGCAATACGCGGAGTGGGCAGACGTCGCAGTTTTTTACTCCCCTTGGGGCTGCAAGCTAGCGAGAAGGGAATTGAAAAAACGGGGCGTCCCGCTTGTTTTCGATTACATCGACTTGATCCACAGATTTCGCGCCAATCCGCTGGAGCGCATCGCATCGAGGCTTTCAGTCCTTGACGCGCTGAAAACCAGCGACCTCGTCGTCGCAACGGCCTTCAACTTGTTTGAAGATGCAGGAAGGCTGAACGAGAAAGTGGAATTGATTGCGAACGGAGCGGACGTGCGGAAAATAGCCTTATGCAAAGCCGTTCCGCTCAAGCAAGGCAAAGTCAGGACGCCTTCCGTGGGCTTCGTGGGCGGTTTCGGAAAGTGGGTGGACTTCGACTCTGTATTAGCGGCGGCAAAGGAAATGAACGGAGTGCATTTCTACTTCATCGGCGACGGCGTGCAGCGAAGCAAGCTGGAGCAGGCTTCCAAGCGGCTGAAGAACGTTTTCGTTTCCCCGCAATTCGTTCCGCAGCCAGCGGCGTTCGAATGGATGGCTTCGATGGACGCATGCCTCATCCCTTTCTCCAAAAACGAGCTTACCGACGCCGTATGCCCCATCAAGCTTTTCGAATACTGGAGCTTGAAAAAACCCGTGATTTCGTCGAGGATTTTCGAGGTCGAGCGCATTGCAGGCGAAAGCGTGCTTTACGCTTCAACCCCAAAGGAGTACGAAAAGGCCGTCGAACGCCTGTTGTGCGACTCAGCCTTGCGTTCGAAACTTTCTAAAAACGGTTTCGCGATAGCGAAGCAATTCGATTGGAATAAGCTTTCGGTAAAATTCATCAACGCCCTGAAGTCGGTGGCGAAAAAACGCGGTGCAATGAAATGAAAAGGGTTTTGAGAAAGGCTGTTGAATTGGCGAGCCCGCTTTTGTACGAAAAGTTTTTCTTCGGAAGCCGCGGCGCTTCTTGGGCAGGAAGAAAGTGCGCCGTTTCAATCACGTTCGACGTCGAGTACGCCAGGGACGCGAAAGCGCTCAAGCGGACAGCGGAGCTTTTGGACTCCTACTCCGTAAAAGGATCGTTCGCGTGCATAGGCAAGCTCGTCGAACAGTTCCCGCGCGAGCATGCGCTCATCGCGGACGAAGGCCACGAGATAATGAACCACACTTACTCCCACCCCAACCACGATGTTCTCAACCCCGCCGAGTTTTTCAACAGGCTCCCGCGAGAAAAGCAGGAGTGGGAGATTGCAGAGTTCGAAAAAACGAGCCGAAAAATCCTCGGAGTGAAGCCGGTCGGCTTTCGCGCGCCGCATTTCGGAGACTTGAATTCGCAAAGCGCTTACGAAATCCTCGAAAAGCGCGGTTACGCTTATTCCTCTTCGACGGTTTTGACCAAAACGAAAGCAAAGGGCTTGCCTTTCAATCCATCCCGGAAAAACTTCTTGAAGCCGGGCTTCGGAAAAAACGCATTCGAACTCGCGGAACTGCCTGTCATGACCTGCCCCAAGCATTACTACAGCGTTTTCGATTCGTTCCATTGCTTCAGGACTTCTCCGCCGGCGCACGCCAGGGAAGGAGAATTTCACGGTTTGTTCTCAAAAACTTTGGAAATGGCTTTGGCGCACGGTTTTCCCGCGGTTTACTACTTCGACCCGAGCGACGTGGCGGGAAAAAAGGATTTCGAAAAATCTCTTGAAACGCTTTCCTCGAAGAAGAAGGACGCCTGGATTGCGACTTGCGGGCAAATAGCCAACGAATTAAGAACGAAATGACGAATTGAATTAAGGGTGCGGAAAATTGATTTCGATTTTGCTTGGAACAAGGCCTGAAGTGATAAAGCTCGCCCCCGTGATTTGGGAGCTAGACCGGAGAAAGCAGGACTACCTGCTGGTGCACTCGCTTCAGCATTACGACTACAACATGAACAAGATTTTCTTCGAAGAGCTTGGAGTGCGCGAGCCTGACGTTTTTCTCGAGGCTGGGAGCGATTCCGACGCGCGGCAGACTTCGAAAATCATGATAGGCTTCGAAGACTTCATCAAGTCGAAAAAACCCGGTATCGTCGTCGTGGAAGGCGATACGAACACTGTTCTTGCAGGTTCCATAGTGGCGAAAAAGCAGGGCGTGCTGCTGGCCCACGTGGAGGCTGGCGCAAGGAGTTTCGACAAGAACATGCCTGAGGAAGTCAACCGCATTGCCTGCGACCACTTGAGCGACGTTCTCTTCGCCCCCAACGGCGGGTGCATGAAAAACCTGCTGAACGAAAAAGTCCCCAAAGAAAACATTGTCTTGAGCGGCAACACGCAGTTCGAAACGCTGCAGTTCGCGTTGAAAAAAGCGATAGTTCCCTTTGAAACTCCAGCGGAGTTTGCGTTGGTCACGATGCACAGGAAGGAAAACGCCACGCCTGAAAAGCTTTCGATGCTTTTGAAGCTGCTTTCTTCCCTCGAAATCCCCTCGATATTCCTGGTGCACCCGCGCACGCGCAAGGTTCTTCTTGAAAGCGGGCTGGACGAGAAGTATGCGAAAGAAAAGAAAATAATCTTGAAAGACCCGGTCGGGTTTTTCGGGCTCGTGGGACTCTTGAAGAACGCGTCTTTCGTTGTTACTGATTCTGGAGGGCTGCAGAAAGAGGCGGCGTTTTTGGACAAAGCGGTGGTGATACCGAGAACTTCGACCGAATGGCCTGAAATACTCGAGTCAGGGCACGCTAGCCTCGTTGGGCTGGACGGCAACTCCCCTGGAAAAGCAAGGAACTTCCTCTCCAAGTTCAAGCCAGGGAAAGTGAAGGAAATCGACAGGCCTTCGAAGGTAATAGTGGACAAGCTCGTTTCTTTGCTGGAAGGTGGAATGACTTGAAGTTCGACACGCTGGAAAAAAAAATAGGAGACAAGAGCGCGGCGGTAGCGTTCGTGGGACTGGGAAAAATGGGTTTGCCTACGGCTTTGCTAATTGCAGACGCGGGATTCAGAGTCACCGGGATAGACGTCAATGAAAAGGTGGTTGAAGCCTGCAACGAATGCAAGTCTCCCTACTTGGAGCCTGGCTTGGATGATTACCTCGAGAAAAACAAGAGCCGCTTCAAGGCCACGCTGGATTATTCGGCTGTGAAGGAGGCGGACGTAGTGTTGTGCGCCGTTCCCACCATAATAGATTCGAAACGGCATACGGATTTTTCGATTGTCGAAAAAGCCTTTTCTCAAATCGGCATGCACCTAAAGCGGGGTTCGCTCGTGGTTTTCGAAAGCAACGTCACTCCGGGCATCACGGAAACTCTGGTGAAAAGCTCTTTGGAAAAGCAAAGCGGAATGAAGTGCGGAGTGGATTTTCTTTTGGCTTACGTTCCCATTCAAGGCAAGGCAGGGCAGATGTTCGACGACTTGAAGAAATACGAGCGGGTTGTTTCTGGAATGGATGCGCAAGCACGGGGCGCGGCAGACTTGCTGTTCAGGAAAATTGGGAACAAGACTATCCTGGCCAGTTCGATTAAAGTGGTGGAGCTGGAAAAGCTTTTCGCCAACATCTACAAAGACATAAACATCGCAATCGCAAACGAGCTGGATGCGTACTGCCGGATGGAAGGGATAGAATCGAAGGAAGTCATCGCGCACGTGAACAAAATTCCTGGCATAAAACTCTTCCTCCCGGACATCGGAGTAGGCGGAAACTGCCTTCCAGTGGACCCGTACTTTTACGTTGACGACGCCAAATCCAAGGGAATGGAAATCAGGCTCGCAGCACTTGCACGAAAAATCAACGACGAACGCCCTGCGTTGTTCGCAAGGAAAATAATCGCATTGGCAAAAAAGAAGGGAACTGACAAAGTTTGCCTCCTAGGAATGGCCTTCCGCCCAAACACCCACGAAACCGCATACTCTCCAGCAATAGAAGTTTACAAGCTCGTCAAGAAAGAGCTGCCCCAAACCGCGGCTTTCGACCCGCTGGTGGGCGCGGAGCGAATGCGGGCGCTGGGAATAGACGCCGTAAGCGAATCGCAATTGGCCGCCTATCCGTTGAAAGTGAGGCTTGCCAGGCACGATGCGTTCAAAGGGCTGGATTGCGTTGATGCGTTGGGATTGTGAGCGGGGGGAATGAAATGCAGCCTAAAAAAATTCTCGCGGTTTTTCCCGGCGACTGCCTCAAGACGTTTTACGAGAAAGGCGAAATCAAAGAACGCTATTACAATCCAGGAGATTTCTTCGACGAAGTTCATTTCTTCACGTTCTGCGACGATGAAGTCGAGCCGGCGAAAGTGCGGAAGCTCGTCGGCAAAGCGAGGATTTTCATCCACCCGCTCGGAAGCTTGAATTTGCTTTCGATATTCACTTCCAAAAGCGTGGTTTTGGAGGAAGTCAAAAAAGCGAATCCGTCGGCCATTCGCGCTTTCACTCCCTCGGTCCACGGTTTTTTCGCAGCTTACTGCGCGAACGAACTGAAAATCCCGTTCGTGATTTCCATTCACGGCGATTTCGACCGCGACGTGCGCTATTTCTACTGGAAGACCTGGCAACTGAAGAATTGGCTTCAGTCGACTTACATGCAGCTGCTTACCGAGCGTTATGCGATTGCGTCGGCCGACAAGGTCATTTGCGCTTATTCATTCCCCATACCTTACGCCAAAGCGTACGGGGCTAAAAGCGTTGAAGTTATCTACAACAAAGTTTATGCCGAACGCTTCGACAAGGCTAAGCCGGCTTTGGCGCTTGACGCGCCCGCGGTCATCTGCGTCGGGAGGATGATTCCCGAGAAAAATCAGGAGTGCCTTGTCCGGGCTTTTGCGCTGCTGAAGGAAAGGAACGTGAAAGCAAAGCTCGTTTTGATTGGAAACGGCCCTTCGTACTATCCTTTGGTTTCCCTAGCCAAGCAACTGGGCGTGGAGAAAGACGTCTTGTTCTTCAAATCCGTTCCGAATGAAGAAATACCTTCCTACTACAAATCCGCGCGAATTTTCGCGCTCCCGATAAAATACGGCGGAGTGGCAATTCCG
>DATDSY010000029.1:0-4033 GCA_035291125.1 Candidatus Norongarragalinales archaeon | reverse complement strand
TTGGTTTCCCTAGCCAAGCAACTGGGCGTGGAGAAAGACGTCTTGTTCTTCAAATCCGTTCCGAATGAAGAAATACCTTCCTACTACAAATCCGCGCGAATTTTCGCGCTCCCGATAAAATACGGCGGAGTGGCAATTCCGGTGATTGAAGCCATGGCAGCGGGGCTGCCCGTAATCGTGGCAAAGCCAGAGCTGGATCCCCGCCCCGAGCTGGCGAGCGAAGTCGGCTTGGTTGTAAGCAATGCTCCAGAAGCCTTCGCCGATTCGATTGAAAAACTATTGAAAGACGATAGGCTTTATGAAGAGCTGAAGCGAAAGGGATTGCGCAAATTCAAGGAAATAGAAGGCCGCAAGATGGAAGAGCGCGAAGCGAAGATTTACGAGCGGCTGCTGAAGGCGGGAAAATGAACGTTACTGTCCGCGAAGGAGACGCACCCGCGGGGTGGGACGGATTCCTTTCCAAAAACGCTTTCGGCAATTTCTACCAAACGACTTTTTACGCAGATTATGCGAGACGCGAAGCTGGCTTGAAGCCCTTCTACATCCGAGTTGAGGAAAACGGCGTTGTGCAAGGGCAGCTGCTTTTTTTCAAAGGCTCTAGAATCCAAAGCCTTCTTGCAAACCTGCCTTTTCACGCGATTACGACGAAGGTTTCCAGAACGCTCGCGCCTTCATTCAACTGGGTGTACGGCCCGATAGCGGAAAACGAGCAAGCCGCGTGCGCCCTGCTTGAAAAGGCGGTGGCGCTTTCCAAAGGCAAAATCCAACAGTGTTCTCCCCATCCGCTGTTGCCTTTTTCCGGTTCTTTCAAAAAAGCCGGTTTCAAGGAAAAAAAATGGGCTACGTTCCTGATTGACCTGGCGCTGGGCGAAGGGGAACTGTGGAACAATGTAGATAATGCGGCTCGAAAACTGGTGAACCGCACTCTCGAGCAAACCGACGTCGTGCAAGTGCAAACCGAGGAAGACTACAAGGCTTACCACGATGTCGTGAACGAAAACCGCTTGCGCAACAAGGTCGCGCCATACCGCTATTCGCCTCTCCTTTGGCAAATCTGGAGGGAGAACGGCTGCGGCGCGGTGTTCATTGCAAAGGAAAAAACGGGCGGAAAGGTTCTTGCCGGAATCGGAATTTCGTCTTTCAACGGCTATCTCAATGAATGGGGCGCCGGAACTTCTTCTCATGCGTTAGAAAACAAGATTTACGCGCAAGACGCGGTGAAATGGAGCATAATAAAATGGGGCAAGGAAAAAGGCTTTCGTTACTACGATTTGACTGGCGTCAATCCTATGCCGCAAAACGACAAGGAAAAGGGAATCTACCGCTTCAAGGAAAAGTGGGGCGGAAAGCTGGTGGAATACGGGATTTTCAGTTTTTAATTATTTAAAATCAAAATGGCGTCTTGATTTTTTTATGGTTCGAATGAATGATTTTGAAAGGGAAATGGTTGCCGAGTGGGGAGACCATTTAGACGTGCGGTTCTACCTGGCGGCACGCTTGAAGCGCCTGCACGGCAAGCGTGTTCTCGACGTGGGGTGCGGCCCAGGCCTTTTGCTTTCGCTGTTGCCCGCCTCGAACTCCAAGTACGGCGTGGACTTGAGCGCGAGCAGGCTGGCGCTCGCGCGAAAGCGCAATCCCCGAGCGGTGCTCAAGCGCGCGAGCATGTACGCGCTTCCCTTCCCGAATGGGTTTTTTGATGTCGTCGTGTGCGCCAACATACTGCCCGGAGCGGATTTTCCTGTTAAGGGGAACCAGCAAAAGTTCCAGCAGAAGATGCTTTCGGAAGCTGCCAGGGTGTTGAAGAAAGGCGGCATTCTTTTTTTGACTACGCCAAACAACGTTTGGTACGCAAGATGGAGGAGAAGCGGCTTTACCGATTACGCCAAGCTCGAAGGCGTGTTGAAACGGCATTTTCGCTGCGAAATCAAAGGCTGGAATCCTTTTCCTCCTTACCCGCGTTTCCTGCCCTCGCGCGCCTTGAGAAAAATCCCTGTTTGGGCCGATTTCCTCGGAATGTTGTGCGAAAAGGGATTTTACCGCCGGACAAGCAAGTTTTTTTATACCGAAGCAGTTAAGCAGTGAACTTGACGCGGATGCATGACAATGGCTAAAATCGCTCTCATCGACCCTTCCCCTTACACCACGAATTACGGCGTGCGGTGCATTTCTTCCTACATGTGGCAGCAGGGTTTCGAGGCGAAACTGATTTTCCTCAATCCTGAGTGGGGGTCGGACGAAAACGGAAAATACTCGCGTTCGGTGCTGGATGATTTGGCTTCGCTAGTGAGCGACTGCGACATCATCGGCTTTACGGTGTTCACCAACTTTTACTTCCGCGCTGCGGAACTCAGCGCGTTTTTGAAAGAGCGTTTTCCGGACAAGCTGATAGTCTGGGGCGGCATTCACGCCACAGTAAGCCCCGCCTCGTCGATAAAACACGCCGACGTCGTTTGCCTGGGCGAAGGCGAGGAAACTGCTTTGGAGCTCATGCAGCTCGCTTCGCAGAAAAAAATGAGGACCGACATTCTCGGCACCTGGGTCAAGACGAACGAAGGCATAATCAAGAACGAACCGCGTCCTCTAGAAGAAAACCTGGATAAATACCCGTACCAGGATTACGAAGCTTCCCACACTTACGTTATTAACGACGGCCGGGTGGTGCAGGCTACCGAGGAAATGCTCAAGCAAATGCTTCACTTGGGCTCCCAGGCCAAAGCGTACTTCGGCTTGAAGGAAGACGAAAACTGGCAGTACCTTACGCTTACGTCCAGAGGCTGCCCTTACTTGTGCGCCTACTGCTGCAACAACGCCTACCGCAAGCTCTACGCTGGCAAAGGCAAGTGGCTGAGGAGCAGGAGCATAGGCCACGTGATCGGGGAACTCGAAGATTTTGTCAAAAAGCACGGCTACGTAAATTTCATCAGCTTTTTCGACGACGACTTTTGCGCGAGGCCCAACGAGTTTTTCAACGGGCTTTTCGACGAGTACGACAAGCGCATTCACCTCCAGTTCAAGTGCAACATCGGCCCGTTCAGCGTAAACCGAGAGAAGTTCAAGCGCATGTACGACTCAGGCTTGGCTAACGTGGAAATCGGCTTGCAGAGCGGAAGCGAGCGCGTGCACAAGACCGTTTACTTCCGCCCGTTCTTTCCCGCCAAGTTTCTCGAAGCATCCCGCATGATGGCAGAATTCCCAAGCGTAATCAAGTATTACGACGTGATTCTCGACAACCCGTACGAAGACGACAGCGATTTGTACAAGACCATCACTTTCCTTGCAGAAATGCCAAAGCCGTTCCATTTGAGCTGCTTTTCCCTCACGTTCTTTCCGGGAACGGCGTTGTACGACCGGGCTGTTGCCGACGGGATTGTAGACTCGGAAAACCTCAAGCCGATTTCAGACAAGAAGAACAACAAGCTTTACTTCAACAACGCTTACGGAAAAATCCTCGTGCTGATGGCTGGCAAGACCGACCCCAAACTGCGGTTTTTCTACTCTGTTGCAGCCCATCCGTTCTTCCTCAAAGCGTTTTCCCTCTCGTTTTTCGACTCCCTCTTCCAGAAAGCCTTGGGCTTCATTCTCAAGCGGTAGCTTTTGCGAGTGGCGGGGCATCGGCTAATTTAAGCTTTCACCACGTCTATCTTTCCATGGCAAAAATACGCATTGAATTCGACAGAGCCGCTTGCATAAGCTGCGGCTCGTGCGCCAACGTGTGCCCGTCCAACTGGGAGATCAAGGAAGACGGAAAGTCCATGCCGAAAAAAACCGAGCTGGACGATACGGGATGCAACCAGGACGCGGCGGACGCATGCCCTGTGCAGTGCATCAAGATATTGAAGCTGTGAGCACCGCTATTTTTTCTTCAGCAGCATTTCAGTGCGCTGGTTTTGGCTCAAAATCATGTCCGCAAGCAGGTGATTTCGGTTTCGAACTCGAAGTTTTTAGACACCAAAACCATTTCCCGCATTTTCTTCATTTCCTTCTTACGGCCTTCAGTATTGTGTATACCTGTTCATCATGAACTACGTCTATT
>DATDSY010000028.1:0-2849 GCA_035291125.1 Candidatus Norongarragalinales archaeon | reverse complement strand
CGCGCATCGTTTGCCTCATTGCTTCCAGCGCCTGGTTTTTTTCCTCGAGAGAAACGAACGGAAGCAAGTGGTTCGCGTCCGAATACGAACCCATGCCACCCGTCATTCCGCCGGTATCGTTTTCAAACGCGCGCTTGTGGTCTTGCGCGAGCGGCATTTCAACCACGCTGTCGCCCGAAACGAACGCCTGCAGGGAAAACTCTTCTCCCTCCAGGCATTCTTCAACAAGCACCATGCCGTCTTTTTTTACGAGCATGGCCGCGTAATCCAGAGCTTCTTGCTTCGGTACTTGCGTTCCCATCACTTTCACGCCCTTGCCGCCGGTGAGCCCCAGCGGCTTTACGACCGCTTTTTCCATTCCCTTGAGGAAGCCGACCGCTTCTTGGGCGTCGTCGAAAGCAAAGAAATCGGGATTGCAGTTTATGCCGTTGTCTTTCAAAAACTGCCTGCAGAAAAGCTTGTTTGTTTCCAGCATGGCGGCTTTTTGCGATGCGCCAACGCACGGGATTCCTTTGGCTTCAATCGCGTCGGCAACCCCTGCGCCCAATGCGGCATCGGGGCCTACGAACGCAAAGTCTGGTTTTTCCGCTGCAGCGAATTCAGCTATTTTTTCAGCGTTTGTGTCGCTCTCGAAAAGAACTTTTTTGGCCAAGCGCATTATTCCAGGGTTCTTGTGCTTCATTACGGAAATCAGTTCGCTAGATTCGCAAAGGCGTTTGGCGATCGCGTGCTCTCGCGCCCCGCCTCCCACCAACAAAGCCTTGTGCATGCTCTCCGCCGTCTCAATTCTAGTGGTGTTTTTCCCTCTCCTCGCGCCGAGCTTCCCTCAAGTGCCTTTTGTACTCTTCAGTTACCGGCGCGGGATACTCTCCGGTGATGCAAGCGGTGCACAACGGAAGGCCTATCGCTTGCCGTATGTCGTCAACACTGGAGTAAGTCAACTCATCCGCACCTATTTCGTCGCGTATTTCGGGAATGGTCTTGGAATGCGCGATCAATTCCTGTTCGTCAGGAAAATCGATGCCGTAATAGCACGGATTCTTGAGCGGAGGGCATGTTGAAATGAAGTGCACTGTCTTCGCCTTTGCCTTTACTAGCTTGACGATTTTGCGTGAAGTAGTTCCGCGCACGATGCTGTCGTCCACGAGAATAACGCGCTTTCCTTCGACGACCGACTTGTTCACGTTGAGCTTTATTTCTATCGCCTTGTCCCTCTGTTTTTGCGTCGGCATTATGAAAGTCCTCCACACGTAACGGTTTTTGATGAGGCCCTCTTGGTTTGGAATGCCCGCGCTTTCCCCCAGCGCCTGTGCTGCAGGACGAGACGTGTCTGGAACAGCCACCACCACGTCGCCCTTTCCCTTGAGCTTTTCGCCCAGTATCCTGCCCAAATTGATTCTCGCTCCGTAAACGTTCTTTCCGTCCAGTTCCGAGTCCGGGCGCGAGAAGTAAACGTACTCGAACATGCAGTGCGCGACTGGCTTTGCGTCAATGATTTTCTCGTGCACTTTCCCCTTGAAATCGACGAAAACCGCTTCTCCCGCGCCGACGTCCTTCACGAACTCCATTCCCAACGCGTCGAAAGCAACGCTTTCCGAGGCGAAAGCGATGGTCTTTCCGTCCTTGCTTCTTCCCATTGCAAGAGGGCGAATGGCGCGAGGGTCGCGGTAAGCGAGAAGCCCCGTGTCGAGGATATTGACGACGCTGTACGCTCCGTTGACTTTCTCGAAAACCTTCTTCACGGCCTTGAAAACGCCTTCAGCGCCTTCCCCGTGCGTTTTACCGTACTCTTCGACGAAAACCTTCATCAAAACTTCGATGTCGCAATTCGTTTCCATATGCCCGTCGTACTTCTTGCTCAGTTCTTCGTAATTGACTATGTTGCCGTTGAAGGCAGTTGCAAGCGTAATGGGCACTGACAAAATGAACGGATGGGCGTTTTCCTTTGTGGTGGAGCCGGAAGTTGAATAGCGCACGTGCCCTATAGCCGCGTTTCCGTGCAGCACATCCAGGTTTTCTTCGGTAAACACTTGCGACACTAGGCCGAGCCCTTTTTTCAAATTGATTCGCGAGCCGTCGAAAGCGGCTATTCCTGCAGAATCCTGCCCGCGGTGCTGGAGCGCAAGCAGTCCGGTGTGCACTTTGCTTGCAACGGGATTACCCTCAGAATTCAAAATACCGATTATTCCACACATGTTATGCAACCCCACAGCAAAAGAAAATATGATTGTGGCAAAGCGATTTAATACACCCTTCGTTTTTCAATGCCTGAAATGGCGAGTTTTCGTGTATATCATGGCAATGCCGTTCGCATCGCACTCGGCGACGCTTTCCGCATCGCGCAAGCTGCCGCCAGGCTGGATTATCGCCGTAACGCCCAATTCCACTGCCTTTTCAACCGAGTCTTTGAAAGGAAAGAACGCGTCGCTTGCCATCACGCTTCCCTTGGTGTCGAAACCGAACTTTTGAGCCCGTTCGCCCGATATTTTCACGCAATCAACGCGGTTGGTCTGCCCGCCGCACAACCCGATGGTCTGCAGCCCTTTTGCAAGCACGATCGCATTGCTCTTGACATACTTGCACACGACCCAAGCGAAGTTCAAGTCCCGCTTTTCGCTTTCGGTGGGCTTTCTTTTGGTAACGCTTTCGAAACTCTCGAGCAAAACGTTGTCACAATCCTGCCACAGCAAGCCATTCAAAACCGTCTTTCCGTCGAACTCCTTCTGCTTTCCAGCCAGCGCTTGCGCGTTTATGACGCGCAAGTTTTTCTTCGCCTCAAGCGTCTCCAACGCATTTTCTCCGAAGCCAGGCGCTATCACCACTTCCAGGAAAACCTCGTTCATTTTCTT
>DATDSY010000027.1:0-10901 GCA_035291125.1 Candidatus Norongarragalinales archaeon | reverse complement strand
TCCCGCCAGCTTTTGTTCCAGCCGCTTGTCCCACTTGAGCTTGTATTTGTTTTCAATATAGCTTTTTAGGCTGATTTGGTCTTTGAGCCCCAGTTGCTGGGCACTCAAAACTTTCTGCGAGCCCAAGAGCTTGGCGTACTGCTCTCCCAGCCTTGAGTCTTTTGCAATAACCCTCCTGTCGAACGTGCCGTCTCTCTTGCGGTATGCAATCGTAATCGTTCCTTTATCAGGAAATGGCGAGTCATTTTGGATTTGAGTCACCGTCCCCTCGCCCAAGTGCGTTCCGAGCAAGTCCCTTATCGCATCTTCGTTCATGCTGGATACGCGGGGGTGGGCGAACATGGATTCAAGCAAGCTTCTCTCCTGCATCTCGCGGGTTTTCAGCTTTTCGTTCCGGGCAAGGCGCATGAACTCTCCCAACGCTTTTTCCTCTCTGGTTTTGAATATCCCCCACTTTCTTCCAACCGCCTTTTTCAAGAGCCTGTCGCTTTCCTTCTGCCATTGCTCGAAAGTGTAATTTCCCCTGTTTGCGGCCATTGCGAAATAGTCCCTTGCCGCCTCGCGCCGTTTGAGCCCCATCTTGAATGGCATAAATACGTTTAGGGAGTGAAAAATATAAACTTCGCTTTGGGCGTATGGAAACTAAAAAGAAGGAAAAAAGAGGGCGTTTTTCAACGCCCGAAAAAGAAGTAGGATTTGCCTTTAGTATCTGCCGCGTCCGCCGCCGCCACCGCCGCTTCGGGGTTTCCTGTGGTTTTGGTAGCAGTTCCTGCAGTACACCGGCCTTCCTGCCGACGGTTCGAACGGAACTTCGCATTCCGCCCCGCAATCGGAGCAAGTCGCCTTGTACATTTTCCTGTCGCCGTAGCCGCCTTGGCCGCCACTTGAGTCTTCCATTTTTGTTTCACCCTGCACTTTCACAGTGCATTAAACCCTAATTCGTAGTCGGAATAACCTGCCAGAAAAAGCTTTTCTTGCTGAAACTTCCTCTTTTCGATCGTTCTCGCCTAGAACCGGGCTTTCTATAAAAAGCATTTTGCGTCGGGGATTTAAAAACCTTGTTTTATGCCCTGAAGCTTACCTTTCCTTCCATCCTTTTAGGGAAAAAACGTACTTGCCGTGTTCCCGGTCGTGCGTTTTTAACCTTGAAAGATAACGGGCGACTGCCCCAACTTTCCGGAAATCCTCATCGTTTTTGACTTCCATTTCGATTGTCCGCTTGCCTTCTTGGATGCACGGGCGCGCTTCAATGAACGGGAATCGCTTTTCTATCGCCTCTATCAATTCGTGTTCTTTCCTTCCGTCAAAATCGTGGTATATGTAGGCATAAGGGCTTATCTGGCGCCTTTCGATTCCCTGCTCGACCAGAAACTTCAATACTTCCGGCATTCTAGGCATTGTTTTGCTCCCCCCTTTTCAGGCATTATACAACATTTATTTTCGCGGCCATTATAAAGTCGTTCTTGTGCAGCCCGCGTATGGCGTGCGTGTAAAGCTCTATGCGCACTTTGTTCCAGCCGAAGATGTAGATGTTAGGGTGGTGGCCTTGGCTCTCGGCGATTTGCGCCGTGATGTTGACGAACGCCATGGCGTGCGCAAAATTCTTGAACTCGAACGTTTTTTGCAATTGCGGGACGCCCTTGTTTTTCGTTATTCTCCATCCGCCTCCTAGCTTTTCCAGCAGCTCCGCTGCCTTCCTTTCGCCCAGCCTACGCGTGTTACCCTCGCAAGGCACGCATTTCGCCTCAGCCAAATTCCTTTTGTTCACAGCTATTATGCAATCCCCCTCGGCGTTTAAATATTGCATTGAAGTAGTATTCGCATGCGCCTCTAGCGAGGCGGGGTGGTTGGAGTGTCTGGAGACCATAAGCAAATCGGCGCGGTTTTCCTGCTGCTGGGAATCGCGTGGCTGCTGGGAAAAATCAGCATAGTGAACGCAGACATCATGACTTGGCTGTTGACCGCGGTTGCGGTGCTCGGCGGCTTGTACTTGATGTTCATGCAAAACTGAGTTTGTTTTTTCTTTAGTTTTTGTTTACCCCCGTGCCCTTTGCGGCTTTCAAGGCCTAGACTCGAGCAACGCTCTCGCTGAACGAACGGTTGGTTGAAAATGTATTCCACGATAATATTGGTTTTGCTGGCAGTAGTTTTCGTGCTGCAGCTCGCAGTCAGCGGGTTTACGCAATTGTTTTGGTTCAACCCCGCAGCAGTCTCAACGCAGCCGTGGGGCTTTTTCACGTCCATTTTCCTGCACGGCGGGCTGGCGCACTTGTTTTTCAACGGCTTCGCCCTGCTCATGTTCGGCCCGTTTCTCGAACAGCGCATCGGCTCGAGAAAGTTCCTGGAATTATTTTTGGCTGCAGGGATAATCGGAAGCGTTTTCTACTTTCTTTTCGTCCTCGCGGGAATAACCCCTGCGTTGCCTGCATTGGGAGCGAGCGGCGCGATTTACGGCATTCTTGGAGCTCTCGCCGTGCTCGCGCCGAACATGGTTGTTTTCGTGATGTTCGTGCCCATGCCAATGCGTTATGCGGCGGTATTGTGGGTGGCAATAGAGTTTCTTGGCACGTTCAGCCCGGCAAGCGGGATTGCGAATGCGGCGCACTTGGGCGGGCTGCTGCTTGGCTTCGTATACGCGAAATACTTCATAGAACAAAAGGAATTCTAGATTGTTTCACGGCAAGTCAGGTTTTCTTCTTCCAGAGAATGGCTTGCGCAGGACAGCCGTCTATCGCCGCTTGAATGGCTTCTTCAGAATCGCCTTTCCGCCCGAGAGCTTGAACGTGTTGGGCGCGACTGCCGTGCAAACGCCTGCCCCGACGCACTTCGCCTTGTCCACGAAAGGAATTTCGTCTTTCATCAGCAGTTCACCGTGTGCTGCATATCACAATAACCCTGGCTTTTTATGCTTTCCCGCCCCGCCAAGGCGTTCAACAAAACGTTTTTTATTCCCTCCCTCCCCTTTTAGTAAATAGAAAAAAAGCCTATTTTGCCTGCTTTGGCGTTAAGCGCCTGCGTAGGCAATGATTGCTGAAAACTTTGCGAATGGCGGATTTGATGGACGACACTTTCGACGTTGTAATCGTTGGCGGAGGGCCTGCTGGATCTACTTGCGCTACTTTCCTCGGGCAGCTGGGGCACAAAGTGCTGCTTTTAGACAAGGCGAAGTTTCCGCGCGACAAGACTTGCGGCGACGCGATAAGCGGAAAAAGCATGGGCGTCTTGCGCGAAATGGGCTTGCTTGAAGGAGTGGAACGAATAGACAACGAAAAGATTTACGGAGTCACGTTCTCCTCTCCGGAAGGCTACGTGGTGGAAATTCCTTTCAGGACCGAGCAGAACGTGGGTTACTGCGCGAGAAGGCTCGTCTACGACAACATGCTTTTCCAGCATTCCAAGAAGTTCGCCACCACGATTGAAGAATTTGCGGTTTCAGACTTGATCGTCGAAAACGGCTTTACCGTGGGAGTGAAAGGCATTGGCGTGAAGGACAAGGTCCAGCGAGAGTTCAGGGCAAAAGTCGTAGTCGGAGCTGACGGAGCGACGAGCGTAATCTCAAACAAGCTCGGCTTGGACAAGATAGACGAAGCGCACCATTGCGTTGCAGTACGCGCTTATTACAAGGGCGTAACCGGAATGACAAAAAACATTGAATTGCATTTTGTGCAGTCGATAGTTCCCGGATACTTCTGGATTTTTCCGCTGGACAACGGCCTCGCCAACGTGGGGGCAGGGCTTTTGACGAAAGACTTCAAGAAAAAGAAAATCAACTTGCGCGATTGGATGACGAACGAAATCAAGACCAACCCGCTGTTCAAAGAACGGTTTGCCAACGCAGAACCGGTTTCGGAAATCAAGGCGTGGAACCTGCCTTTCGGGTCGAAGCGAAAGAAAAACCACGGCAACGGCTTCGTGCTAATCGGCGACGCAGCTTCTTTGATAGACCCGTTCACCGGAGAAGGAATTGGAAACGCAATGACTTCGGGCAAGCTCGCGGCGCAGGCGATTCACGCCGCTTTCGCGAAAAACGACTTTTCCGAAGCTTCGCTCGCAAAGTACGAGCGCGACTTGGCTGCTGAGTTGGACGCGGAACTGCAGAAGAGCTACAAGCTTCAAAAGCGCGGGTCGTGGAACATTAACGGCAACTACTGGCTGTTGAACTACATCGTCAAGAAAGCGGCGACGAACAAGCACGCGAGGCAAATGATTGCCGAAACGCTTGCGAACGAAACCGCGCGCAAGGAGCTAACAGACCCGATGGTGTATTTCAAGATCTTGTTTAGTTGAATTTCTCTTCCTTATTTTTTGAACAGGCTTTCGGAGTACGCCCAGTCTACGACGTTCCACCAATTTTTCACGTAGTCCGCGCGCTTGTTCATGTAGCGAAGATAATACGCGTGTTCCCAGACGTCTATTCCCAAAAGCGGAGTTTTGCCCTCTGAAATCGGATTGTCTTGGTTTGCCGTCGACATTATTTCGAGCGAGCCGTTGTTAGAAACCAGCCACGCCCACCCGGACCCGAAACGCTTGGCCGCCGAATCGGAAAACTGCTCGACGAACTTGTCGAACGAACCGAATTTTTCGTTTATTGCACCGCCCAACTCGCCAGACGGGCTTCCTCCCTTGCCTGGCCCCATCATTTCCCAAAACAGCGTGTGGTTGTAGTGCCCGCCTCCGTGGTTGCGCACTGCGTTGCGGATGCTCTCCGGAATGGCGTTCAAGTTTTTCAGCAATTCCTCGACTGGCTTGCCGTCAAACGGCGTTCCCGCAATGGCCTTGTTCGCGTTGTCTATGTACGCTTGGTGGTGCTTGGTATGGTGGATAGTCATCGTCATTTCGTCAATATACGGCTCGAGCGAGTTATACGCATACTTCAATTTCGGCAATTCAAACACGGTTTCCACCCCTCTTTATACGGTTGTAAAAGGTGAAGCGCGTATTTTAAGTTTGTTTTTAACCAAAGTATTTCCATGACTTTGTCTGCCGAAGAAGAAAAGGTTTTGAAGTCGATTCCGGTAGCGTCGGAAAACGACCCTCACAAGCCTGAATTCCCTCCAGACAACCCGCGCTTTCCGGCCACGCCAACTTTCAAGATCAAGGTTCCAGGCTTTTCCGACGTGTGGCTTAAGGACGAGAGCGTCAACCCGACCGGAACGCACAAAGACCGCATGGCTTGGGAAATGGTAATGACCTACCGGGATTTCCTTTTGTCTAAAAAACGCGGTCAATTGCGTGGTCCGTTGCCTAACATGTCAATAATTTCTTCCGGTTCTGCAGCAATCGCAATTCAAAGCATGCTTCGCAAGTACGGCCTTCCGAACCTAAAGGTCTTGGCCGACATACGCCTCAATCCGAAGATTCTCGCCGTTGTGAAGAAAATAGGATGCGAGGTTTTCGAGACGGATTTGAGCAAGAAAGCCTTTTCTTGGAACGAAATCCTTTCCCTTACGAACAACAAAGGCGGTTTCGACATTACTTCCTCGCAAGCGCTTGATCCAGACACGCGTTTTTACGACTGGATGAGCTATGAACTCTTGAACAATTCTCCGGATTACTGTTTCATTCCCTTCGGTTCTGGAACGCTGTACGAGAACATTTTGAACGTCAACAAGCGTGAAATTTCCACGAAAAGCCCAGACCCCCGTTTTAAAGGTGACATCAGTGTTTTGAGGAAATGCAATTTTCTTGGCGCGACTACAAACAACCCGCGTTCGAAGGCTGACAAGCTCTACTCTCCACACTTGCCTTTCGTTCATTTCGACGAACAGTGGATAAGCATGTACCGGTATGCCGGTTTTTGTGGGCATGAATCAGGCGTATTCCTTTTGGAGGAAAAGTATTTGGATGAAGCCCTGACCTTGGCCGAAGGGCAAGGTGTGAATTGCGAGCCTTCGGGCATTGCAGGCCTCGCCTTGATGCTGCAGCTGAAAGACAAGCTTCCGAAAAACAGGAAGATGCTCGTCGTAAACACCGGAAAAACGAAGTACGACGAGATTCTCAACGGAAAATAATGCTTTTCAGTCTCCACACGATTCTGGCGTTATGACGAAGCCAGCTGGCTTCGCGCACTTGCCCGAGTAAATGCACGCCTGACTAGTGAGCTGCTCGTTCTGCGCGCGAACTTCTCCCGCGCTTTCGCTGCCGTAAGTCACGAGAATCTTGCCCGCGTCTTTCGGCACGAATTTCTCCAAATCCTGCACTTGAAGCCCGTCATCGAAAACCTTGAGCTTCCTGCTTTCAGTGTTGCAGTATTTTCCCTGAGGGGTTTCAAGGCAATTTCGCGTTAGGGTAAAACCGGCGTTTTTGAAGAAAATGGCGAGAGTCGCGTTCTCGTGATGCAAGTGCATGACGTTTCCGTTCAAGTCGTGCAAGTGAGCCGCTTCCTTCCTTCCCTCTTCAGAATTCAAGTCGATTGCGTGCGTTTCACCCGGCTTTCCGCAGGCTTCCTCGTGCATGAACTGCTTTTGCGAAAAGTTAAGCTTCTCTCCGTTGATGAAAACGGCGAAATCGGCGTGCGCGTGGTATTCCTCCTGCAGCCCCACGCTCGGAGGCTTGGCGACGAAAAACTGGTATGCCAAAAGCACTATGGCTGCTATAGCCACTGCAGACAAAACTTTTTTCGCAATTTTAAGCATGTAAAAACCGCCTTTAGCAAAAACTGGAAATTCAGATTATCTTTTGTCCGGTGTCGAGGTTGATGATGTGAATGACGTTGACGGGACAGCCTTCGGCAGATTGCTTCATCTGTTCTATGTCGCTCTCGTCCAGCTCGAGCTCGAAAACATCCCCGCTTTTGATTCCGCCGAGCAGGTTGGCCTTGCTGTCCTGGTCGAGTTCCCAGTACTTGGGCGCGACTGCCACGCAAACTGCAGCGCCTATGCATCCTACGCGTTCGTAAATGATTTTGTACTTAGCCAATAACAAAACCTTTTGTTGTGAAATAGCTTCGAAAAAGACATTTGCCAGCGGGGATTAAAAACAATTTCGCTCAAAAGACTTTAGGCGCTCGAAAAGCCTATAGGCGCGAATGGCTTTTCAGCCGCTTGTTTTTGATTAATTTTCAAGGTGTTTTTCTTTTGAAACGGCAGTTGGTCTCTCTAATCCGCACTTTCGACGAATGCGCAACGGTGAAAACGAGTGAATTCCTCGTTTCGGTTTCAGTAGCCCCAAAGCCGGGCCAGTGTGGAACTTTCTTTCTCTTGAAGGAAGACGGAGTTTCATACGGGGAGGGGCGGGTTTATTCCCTGTCGTCCTCGCCGCTTTCGACAGAAAAGCTTTCGATAACCTACCGCATGACGCCCAACTTTCCAGCCAAGCTGCAGGGCTTGAAGCCGGGCGACAAGCTGGGCTTTTTCGGGCCTTACGGAACTTTCGTTTTCAACGAAGCGTGCGAGAGCGCGGTTTTCCTCGCTGGCGGAGTAGGCGTCACTCCCTTGCTTTCCATGATAAAATGCGTTGACGAGAAAAAACTGCCAGTGAAAATGGTTTTAATACACTCCAACCGAACGGTGCAGGAAACGCCTTTCCTCGATTATTTTCGCGAGTTGCAAAAGCGCAATGCGAACTTCAAGTACGTTTTGGATTTGACGCGCCCGGCCGAAAGCGAGCCGTGGGACGGGATTAAGGAAGAAGGGCATTTGACTGAAGAAATGGTTCGAAAGCACGTTCCTTCTCCGGAAGCGCAGACTTTCTACTTGTGCGGGCCTCCTCGCTATACGCAAGGCTCTTTCGAAGTGCTGAAGGCGTTGGGCGTTCCTCAGGAAAAAATAAAGTTCGAGCAGTGGTAGGTTCGGCTTTAAAACCACCTTCGTTTTACTAATTTCATGCAAGCCACAAGCAAGATTATTTTCGACCCGACCAAAGGGCAGGTCGTCATCGTAGCAGGAAAACGGGCAAAACGCCCGCGGCTTTTCTCAAAAGCGAAGCCCTCGTGCCCGTTCTGCAAGGGCAGCGAACATGCTACTCCGCCGACGAGATTCGCCTTGCCAGACGAGAAAAACTGGAGCACGCGCGTTTTCGAAAACGCTTTTCCAGCGCTCAAGCCGCAAGGGCGTTTTGAAAAGATTCCGGGCCCGGCTTTCGGAGAGCACGAAGTGATTGTCGAAACGCCTTCTCACGGGGAATTATTCCAGGATTTCGGGGAAGGGCACTTGCGCATGGTTTTCAAGACTTACGTTGAGCGCATGAAAAAACTGCGGGAAAGGAAGGGGGTCGAGCGCGTTTTGCTCATGAAAAACCACGGCCTTGCAGGAGGCGCGAGCATTCCTCACGAGCACGCGCAATTATTCTCTTTCCCTTTCAAGCCGCCTTTGCTTTCGAACGAAGAGTGGTTTTACGCTTCCTTCAAAACCGCTAAGGGAAAATGCTATTACTGCTCTTTCGCTTCAACCCAGCCTAAAGTTTGGGAGAATTCTTTTGCAGCGGTCGTCGCCCCGGAATTCGGGCGTTTTGGATACGAGCTTTGGGTGATTCCGAAAAAACACGTTTCGCGCCTGGAGGATTTGAGCGCAAGTGAAGGAGTGCTTTTGCTGAAGGCAATCCAGCAGTGCGTCAAAAAAACTTACGCGATAGCCGATTCCTACAATTTCGTTTTTCACGAGACAGGGCATTTGCATGTGGAGTTTTACCCGCGCAAGAGCGTTTGGGCGGGAGTCGAGCTGGGCGCTGGAGTGATAATAAACTCGCACGCGCAGAAAGACGTTTTGAGCGAACTGAAGAAAAAATAGGCTTTCCGAAGAATTACTTCTTCTTTTTCCCAGCCGGCTTTGCTTCTTCCTTCTTTTCGGCCTTGGCTTCCTTGGGCTTGAGTGTTAATCCCATCTCCGCGAGCGTCTTGGTGCCTTTCGCGGTTATCTTCGCGTTGATTTGCGTGACGTTTTCGGAAACCATGTTTCCTGCTATGCCTTTCTTGACTTTCTTGCCGCGGGGCAAGTGCCTCGTTCCTATGCCCCTGCCCAGCACCGCTTTCATGCGCTTTTGGCCGGCGATCGAAGGGTGCATGGGCGTGCCGTCCTTGACGCTTCCGCCGGTGATCTTAAGCTTGTATCCGTCGAGGCCGATTATTCCGCCTTCGATTTCGTCGCCGATTTTCTTTCCGACGAGCGCTTTTCCTTCGTACTCTTTCTGGAAACTTAGTTTACCTTCGCTGAACACGATTTTCATTCAAACACCACCTTAAACGCCAAAATTCAAAATTGGACTTTATAGAGGAAACTATTTGCCTGTTTTTAGTTTTTAACCCTTTTTAGAACACCGTAAAACCCTTCAGCTTGCGTATTTCCTTCAGCAACGCTTTTTCGTCTTCGCTGAGCGAGGAAGAGTATTTCGTCTCCAACGTTTTGATGTCGTTCTTCGAGCAATCGGCGTACAGGGTTTCGTTCGCCTTGATTTGGCGCCCGTAGAACGGCTCGGGCATTGAAATCGCGACCTGCTGCCCCTTCTTCGCCTCGTCAATTTCTTCCTTCTCGTGCTGGATCGCGCGGATTACGCCGACATCCTGCCCCTGCCCGTTGATGAACGCCTGGTCTTTGCGGATGCGCCCTTCCAGCACTTCGACTCCAAAAACCGCAGGATTCGAGACTCGGAAGCAAGAGTTGGGCAGCAAAAGGATTTTCGCCGGGAAGCAGACTTTCGAGAACGCCTCGCGCTTTTCCCTCGCCTTTTCCCCGTCCCTCCATTGCTTGTATCCTTCAATCAAATTGTAAATTATTTTCTCCTCGAAAATCTTGACTCCCTCGTTTTCAGCCTCGCTTTTAGCGCTCTCGTCCACTTCCACGTTGAAAGCGAACACCACTCCCAAAAACTTTTCCTTCTCCCGCACAGACGCGGCCTGGAAAATCTGCTTTCGGAACACGTTTCCGATGCTCGCGCTTTTCACCGCGATTTTTTCAGCCGCGAAAAGCCGCGTTATCGCCTCTAGGCTGCCGAGCGTGTCAGCGCGCAAAATCACCCCTTCGCTCTCGTTTTCCATTACGAGCTCGCGCAGTTCCTGCCCAATATACTCGACCGCCTGTTTTTCGTTTCCTTCCTCAACCACCACGAGGCTCGAGCCGGCGATTGCCACGTCCGCGTAGTCGCAAGCGATTTTCACTCCGCTTGCTGCAGTAACGCTTTCGACAGAAGAAAACTTTTGTCTCGGGTCGCGCATTTCATCCAAAGGCTTTGGTTTCAGCAGAGCTTTGACTTTTGAAACCTTGGGGCCTTCGTCCGTCGCAAAAACGATTTCGTCGTTTCCGCTGATTTTTCCGTCGTACAAAATCACGTCCAGCGTTTTCCCCAATCCCTCTTCTTCCCTCACTTCGAGAATGCTTCCCTTGCCAGCAATTCCCTCGTGCAATTCCAGCCGTTGCTTGAGAAAACGCTGTGCAAGGCCGGCTACGAACATCAGCAATTCCGGCAGTCCCTCGCGGGTTTTAGCGCTGCAGGGAATAATCAAAACCTGCTTGGTGAAATCGTTGACTCGGTCGAATCTTTCAGCCTGGAACCCGAATTCGTAAAGCTTTCCTATGAGCGCATACGCTTTTTCGTCCAAAGCGTTGAGCACGTCCTGCCTTTGCAGCGGCAGCGAATCGGAAACGCAGGCGCTCGCCTTCGAGTTCCACCCGCTGAGCGCGTCGACTTTGTTCAGCGCGATTACGAACGGCGTTTTGTATTCCTTGAGGATTTCGATTGCTTCGATGGTCTGCGCTTCAATGCCTTTGGTAACGTCTATGACGAGAATCGCGATGTCGGACACGCTTCCCCCGCGCTTGCGGAGGTTGGTGAACGCCTCGTGCCCGGGAGTGTCGATGAACAGCAAGCCGGGAATGGTGAATTCAGTGTTCATGCGGTCGAGCATGGGTCCGCAAATTTCTTTTATCACGCCGAGAGGGACTTCGCTGGCCCCAATTGCTTGTGTTATC
>DATDSY010000026.1:0-2307 GCA_035291125.1 Candidatus Norongarragalinales archaeon | reverse complement strand
CAGGAAAGTCGCGTCTTTCGGCATCACCTTCCCGCCGAAACCCACCACTCGCGGGTCTTGAAACGCCTTGACCATTCTCGTGAAGAAAAGCTTGGGGGGCGTGTTGTCAGCGTCGCAAAACACGAGCCACTCGCGTTTCGCGTACTTCGCTCCGACGTTGCGCCCCGCGCCAATGGAAGGCCGTATTTTCTTATGCGCGTTTTCCAGGCACACTTTGTCCGCAAGCTTTTGTGCGATTGCAACGGTCTTGTCGCTGCTGCCGCCGTCGGCGACTATCAACTGAGCGCCCGGAAGCATCTTGTGCAACCCGCGCAGAGTGTCGCTTAGGTTCTTCTCTTCGTTCAAAGTGGGTATTACGACGGAGACGTTTCCGAAGTTTTCTCTAGCCATGTTCAAAACTAATGCTGAACGCTGGATGGAAAGAAAAAGGTTTGCCAAGACGATTTTTCTTGGCTGCGGAAGGGGAAGGGTCGGCGGAGCGAGCGCCGGGAAACCGCAGGTTTCCCTTCGGCTCGCAGAACAACGGGGTTTTTAAAAGCGGGTTGAGTTGTGTTAGTGTAATTGAGGTAAACGTTAAACGCAAGAGGTTTTACGCCGTGAAACCCAGTTCCAGGATTTTGCTTTCAGCGCTCATTCTGCTTGCCTTGGCCGCAAACGTTTTCGCCGTAGGCATAAGGCCCGCGCGCCTCGTCTATCCGTTCCAGGAAGGCAGGGAATTGAACCTAGAGTATACGGTAATCAACCGAGCGGCGGTCGGAGCGCGTTTTGCGATTTACGTGTGCGGCACTTTTTACGACAAGATCGAAGTCACGGGCGTTTCGTCAATGGTTTTCACGGATTTGGATTGCACTGCAGCGCAAAGGAAGGTCATCAGCCAGCTTGAAAACGGCGACATCACGCTCGACCAGGCTGGCATTTTCTTGAACCCCCGCGAGGAGAAAGCTCTTCGGGCGAAAATAAAAATGCCGTCCGTCGCAGGCTTTCAGCCGGGAATAGTCGAAACGCGCGTGGGAACAGTGGATTTGCCGTTGACTTTCAAGCCTGGGGAGACGGTCGTGGGCGGAATTGCGGCGGTTGAAGCGCAGTTGTGGTTTAAAGTTCCTTACCAAGGCAAAAGGTTTTTGCTAGCGGCAGACGTGCCTGACGCAGAGTGGGGCAAGAAAGCCAAGATAAAAATGACGGTCACGAGCGAAGGGACGGACGACGTCAAGAACGCGATTCTCACCGCAGACGTCATGGACCCGCAGGGCGTTCGCAAGGACAGGCTTTCGTTCGACCCTAAAGACATTGCTTCGGGAGAGAGCGTGGAGTACAACACGCTTTGGGACACCAAGCAAGTCGAACCCGGAACTTACAACCTGTTGATGAGGTTTTCTTTCGACGGCCAGACTGTCACGCACGAAGAAGAATTCATGGTCGGAGGCTTGGAGGTAATAGTCTCTGCAGTTGAAGCCCAGCCGGTAGCTAAAGGCGGGATAGCAAAAATAGCGATAAGCACGGTAAGCAAGTGGGGAGACACGATTCCAGGCGTTTTCGCCGACATTACCGTAAGAGACAAGGCTGGGAAAGACGTGGGAAGCGCGAAAACGCAGTCAGTAGACATGCTTCCGTTCGCAAAACAAACTCTCGAAGGGTTTTGGGAAACCTCAAGCGCTTCAACTGGGTCTTACGACCTGCTAGTGAAAGTCCATTACGCCAACAAGGACGCAGAAGGAAAAGGAACGCTTGAAATCAAGGAAACGGTATACCAGCAAACGCCCATAGAGTACATTGCACTCGCAATAGCGGTAATCCTCGTTATAGCGGGATTGTGGTTTTTCAAGGACAGGATTAAGATCGCGCCTGCAGGACAAAAATAAAAAGGACGCAACGCAAAACTATTTTTCATGGAAAGAAAGCGGGCGGTTCGAAATCGCATGGCAACAGCGAAGCGGATGAAAGAAGACAAGATGCTTTTCTATGCGGCAGTCTGCCTTGCAGCAGCGTTCTTCATCCTCTCGGCGGGAATCGGCGTCAGAGCCCAGCAGAACTCTCTTAAAATCGAGCTGCCCATGCATTTGAACGTGAGCGGCGGAGTCCTCGGATTTAACGTTACAGACATGCTGGAGTTCGGCGCCATTCCTCCTAGCGCCGGCGGTAGGAAAACGGTTTTCATCACCAACACCCTCGAAACGGAGAAAAGGGCTGAGCTCAGGGCTTACGGCGGGATTGCAGGGTGGATTTCACTCTCTAGAAACTCTTTTCCTATCGCGGCCGGCAAAACCGAGAACGTGAGCGTTTACGCCGTAGTGCCTCCGGGCACGCCGC
>DATDSY010000025.1:0-3371 GCA_035291125.1 Candidatus Norongarragalinales archaeon | reverse complement strand
CGCAGTACCATCAGCGAGCCGCTTTTCCCTTCGAATTCCTTTCTTTTCATGGCCGCCGAAATCTCGCCGTTCAACAGCCTGTCGATGCGCTCGGCGTCCGGAGAAAGCTTTCCTTCGAAAGCGCTCGCGACAATACAATCCGAATTCTGTTCCTCAAGTTTTCCAGTTGCTGCAATGAATTCCAAAGCCATTTTGCGTTCGCACCCCACTTCCGAAACTTAAAATAAGTTTCGCTTCATTACTGCTTTGCTGTTTAAATGAATTACGACAAGCGTTTCGAAGAGAAGGCGGAGTACGGGGTTTACATCAAAGCCCTCCTAATGGGGACGTTCATCCTGCTCGCAGCGCTTTTGGTCTTGTCGCAGTCGCTGATTCCCGCACCCCTTTCCTCGGCTAAAACCGTGACTCTCGTGGCTTTGCTTGCGGCGATAACCGCGCTATGGATGTTTTTCGACATGCGCTTCGGTGCGGATTCGCAAAGCGTGTTCGTGAAAACAGGGCCTTTCGTTTATCGCATTCGCAAAAGCGAAATCCGGCGCACGAGCGTAATCCAGAAAATTCCGTTTTGGGCCGGCTGGGGCATCCGCATCTGGTGGTGGGACGGCTTCACCCTCGCTTTCGTTTCCAAGCACCAGCCTTCTCTTTGCATCGAAAAGAAAAGCGGCTTGTTCAAGAAAGTCGTTCTATCCGTTTCCAATCCCGAGCAGTTCGCACGGAAAGCCGGCTTGAAGCTTCCCTAAACCTATTTGTTACTACTGCCGAGTAAAAAGGCTTAAATAGCTTCATAGAGCAGATGTATTTGCAGGTGGGCTTTTTTGGAAACGGGCGAGAAGAAAACTATGGCCGATTCTATGTTTATGGTCGGGCATGCCGTCAAAAGGGATGTCGACCGTGCGAGGTTGAGCACTATGGCAGATCCTGAGTTCGAAAGGGAAGTAGACCAGTTGTCCGAAGAGATAATACTGGAAATAGACCTTTTGAAGAAACGATATTATGAACAGGGCTTCAAGGAAGCTTTGAAGCAAGTTAAAAACGCTCCAGACCAGCCTCAAACCCAGATTGTTTTGCAATCTTCACGGGAACAGCCTGCAACCATCGTTTCGATTGACGCCACCCAGCTTGAATCACGATTTTCACCTCTCGAACAGAAGATGTCTGAGTTTTCCGACAGGATTGCGGCAGTCGAGCAAACGCTTTTGAGCTCGCCGTCGCGCGACGAAGAACTCAGGGAAATAATCGCGGAAAACAGGGATTTGGTTGGAACGCTAAAGAGCAAGGTTTCCGAAATCGCGGTCCTCCAGTCTTCAATTGAAGAAAAACTCTCTCAAGTTCAAACGCAATCAATGCCTTCCTCAGAGCTGTACGAAAAAATCGAGTCCATGAAAACCCAAATCGACAACCTCGGCAATTTGATTGTCGAGGAAGGCGGAAAGGTCAATGCTTTTGAAAAAGCTCGCAAATCGTCGGTACGCCGCCTTGACCGCAAGCTCAACTCCCTGGCCAAAAAGCTCGTTGACTTCAAGAAAGTGCGAAAGCAAATCCGAAAGCAGGGTTCCCGCATCACCAAGCTCTCGAAAGGCGTGGTGGAAAAAACTTCTTTCAAAACCGCAATCAAGCGAGTTTCTGCCAAGGCGGCCAAAGTTTCGGCTGCAAAACCCGCCAAACGCAAAGCGGCTTTGAAGCCCAAGGCAAAAGTTTCAGCAACCGTTTCGGCATCCAAACCCGTGCGAGTGCAAAAAACCCGCAAAGCAGCGGTAAAGATGAGGAAGGCCGTGCGCAAGGCGCCGAAGAAAGCCGCGAGGGCTTCCAGGCGCGGAAATATTTCAATCAGCGCTCCGGCCCAGTCTACCGTGGAAATAACGACGAAAAAGTAAAAGGCGCGTGGGCTCGCGCGTAAAAACTTTTCTCCCAGCCGAAGGCAGTTACGGCGTTATTGTTGCGTCTTCAAAACCCGTGTTTTCATCCAGCGTAGGAAACGCCAGTTCGCCCTCTGAAAACTCTGGAATTTGCGATGCGGTTGCAGGCGCGGTAGGGGAAGAGTAAGACGTCTGCTGCCCTCCGGAAACGCACCCAGCAAGCAAAAAGCCAGCCAAAAGCAAAAAGATTGCAATGCCCATTTTCATTCTTTAGCCACCCCGCCCTCATTTTTCTTTCTTCCATTAGCCGGACTGCCTTTTTCTTTGTTTTCTTTTATCCAGGCACTCCCCTCAGCCAGGCGAAAAGCTTAAAAAATAACTTTAACCTATAAAGTTTTTATTTTGAAGTTAAGTTTTTGGCTTTAAAGCTTGCGCAGGGTGGTGGAATGGACTATACCGTGATTGGAATAATCGGTTTTGACGATAATGCGGAGGAAATTCTTTATACGGGCTTGCGGGAGTTTCCAGCAGAGAAAGTGATCCTCGTGCACACGCCCGAGAGCAAGGCGCGGGCGATCGAGTTCAAAAAACACTTGGTGAAAATCAAGCTTCCCTCGCAATTGGAGGAGATGCGGAACAACTCGCTGGAAACCGTTTTCCAGGCGATTTACAAGCTGCGGAGCAACGAGCGCGGGAAAAAACTGGTTTTGAACATAGACACCGACTCGAAAACGTCGTGCATCGCGCTTTCCGCCGCCTTTGTGAACGGAGTGCAGGCGATCGGAGTCAACGGAGAAGGGCACGTGGTTGCATATCCAATAATGAAATTCTCTTACTATTCCGCTTTGTCCGAGAAGAAGCTCAACATCCTGAGGAAAATCAGCGAGGCGGACGGCGTGAATTCGCTTGAAGAGCTGAGCGGACTAATGCAGATGAGCCTTCCGCTCGCTACTTACCACGTGCGCGGGTCGAAAAGTTCTCCAGGGCTGGAGGAACTTGGGTTAGTGGAAGTGAAAAGGCACAACGGCCGGGTGGGCGTAAAGCTGACGAGCTTGGGCAGGCTGGTTTTGGACGGGTATGTTGAAGTGGAGTGCGGCGAGCCTCACTGCGAAAAGAAAAGCAAGGCGAAGGGAAAGCGCATTGAGCACCTACAGCCTTTGAAAATGCACGTTTAAGGCTTTTTCCAGGCGGGCTTTCACGCTTGGGATCCGGTGAATGTTACTGTCGAAGTTTTCGCGCCCGCTGCTTCGCCCGACGGAACCGTAATGTAGATTGATATTTTCGCGTAGTCGTTTGCGTCGGTGAAATTGAGGTAGCAAATTTCCTCGCCTAACGGGTCGTCGCCGCTCAAGCGCATGTTATTCCATGCGTTTGGGCTGGTTGCGCATAATTCTGGCAGCGACGTGTTTCCAGTCGTATTGGTAACATTCCAGAGGTATGCCGAACTCCCGGCAGTCTGGCTTATTGAAGTCCATAGGGCGGTTGACTGAATTGTGACATTCACCCTCACACTTC
>DATDSY010000024.1:0-4278 GCA_035291125.1 Candidatus Norongarragalinales archaeon | reverse complement strand
GGGACGAGCGTTTACGTCAACGTCGAACACGACGACTTCGCGCCTTACAGGGGAGCTGAAAAGAACGACGTCCAGGCGATTCGCGGCGACAGGAACACTGAATTCATCGTCTCACTGAAGAAAAAAACCGCAGGGGTTTTGCCAGTCGACTATTCCAAAATAGAAGTGCAAGTGGAGGACGAAAAAGGCAGCGCGATTGCGGGCGCGAAAGTGAAATTGTTTTTGTTCGAAAAGCCGTTCAAGGTTTTGGACGACGAAACAACCGGAGCGTCCGGCTCGGTTGAATTCGAAGTTTCCAAGTCGCAAAACTTTTACGCCACCGCCTTCGCAGACGGCTTCCTCCCGAAAGCAAGCAGGCAATTGCGGGCTGGCGACGTGGCGAAAATAACCCTCGCTCAAGCCGTTTCAGGCAACAACGGAGATTTGGAAGTGACCGTGCGCAATGCAGACGGACAGCTGGTTTCCGGAGCTGGAGTGGAATTGGTTTCGCAAGACGGGTTTAATTTAGGGTATCCTCCCTCTGAAACAGGCAGCGACGGAATCGCCGCGTTCTCCGAAGTCGAGTCTGACAAGCCTATCAGGGCTCACGCAGTGCTCGGCTCGCAAAGCGGCGAGAGCGACGTTTTCAGCGTGCAGTCAGGAGAAACGACTGGCGCACAAGTGGTTTTGGACAGGAATTTTGCTTTGATTCTCGCCCGCGCTCAAGACTACTCGCAATCCCAGCAAACGTTCGTCGCTAACGCGACGGTAACCGCTTATTACAAAGATAAGGCAATAGCGTCTTGCAAAACGCCCTCCAACGGCTCGTACTGCAATATTTCAGTCTACGCAAACGCGCCAATTGTTTTGAAGGCGATCGCAAGCGGCTTTGCTGAAACGCAGAGCGAAGAACTCACGCTCTCGACAGGCCAGGTTCTGAGCAAAACAGTTCTCCTGCTTCCGTCCAACCTCGCGAGCGACGTTCAAGTGCTAGGCTTCGCATTGCACAAAATGGATTCCACCGGAAGCGTGGTATTGGATGCGGAACACGCTGCAACCGAATTGGAAAGGGGCGGGTGGTATAAGGCTTCTCTCACAGTCAGCTTTCCGCAAGCGCAGAAAACCGGGTTTTACTTGCGCGCAGGAGACAATCCCAGCACTGCCGACGAAAAAGCGTTCATAACTTCGTTCGACTTGCCTTCGCAGGAAGACAACGCTGAAGTGGATTTCGGAACCACGTTCAACCCCGACAACACTTGCATTCAGGAATCTCAGCAGCAGGGCGGCAGCGAAAAGAAGTGGGTTTCAATAGAGTATCCAGCTGGAAAAATCGGGGTGAAAACTCTTTCAGCCAAAATCCGCATTCGCCCCACGGCAATCGCGAAAGAAAAGATAGATTTCCACTACCGCGCTTTCGCGGTCAAAAACGGATTATGGGCTAGAGTGCCCGAAGACCCGGACTTGGGAACGAAAGAAAGCATTCCTTCCAAAGAAAATTGCTTTGCTGCAACAACGCAATCGGAATTTCCCGTCAGCCAAGGATTCCAAAAGTGCACCGACAAAGGCTGCATTACCCTTGCGCTGAAAAGCGGCAATTCCACCACCTCGCGGTTTTTGAGCGTAGAATTCGGAACGCAAGTCTTGCTTGAAGCGAAAGTCAAAAGCTTTGCTCCCGATTCGATTGAAAACCCGATCGTCCGCTTTTCTACTACTGCAATAAAACTGGAGATTGAAAGGCAATTGCACCAGCCCGAACTGACCGACGGAGAAGCGGTTGTGCAAACGACGGCAAACGCCCGCGCGCCAGGCAACTACATGCCCGTGAAAGCAGAGTTTGCGGACGACGCAGGATTAATTGCATCTGCCGATGCAGTGCTTGAATTTACCGGAACAGGGCAGTTGGTGATAACGGTAACGCCTCAAGTCGTCGAAGCGAACGTTCCGCCGAGCGACCCCGAATTCCAGCCCATCCGCGCCACGGTCCTCACAGCCCAAGGAAGGCCAGTTGAAAACGCGGTCGTTTCAATCGAAGAGACTGGCGAAACACACCCGTTCTTGGGATTCCCCAACGGAGGGAACGGAATTGTGGGAACAGGACAGCAGGACGTTGGAAAGAACGGAATTTACACGTTCAAAAACGTTTTCCCGAAAACAATCGGAACTTTCGTCGTCTCGGCTGAAGCCGGAAGCGAGTTCGCCAAAACCCAGTCGCGTGTAGTGCAAGTAGTAGCTTCAAACTTTTTGAGCGTCGAGCCGACCGACGTTTTCATCACCGGCTCGAACGCCTGCGCGAACGGAGTGCGCTTGGTTTTAAGCAAGAGCATTCCCGTTCAAGCGCAAGTGCACTACCAAGTTTCAGGCGGGTCTAACGAAAGCCAGTGCGTTCAAGTCTTGCAGCCTCCGCAATCGCCTTTCACAATGAAGAAAGGAAAGGCGGGAGTGCCTGAAACCACGCAAGTCATAGTAAAGCCCATTCTCAACGCCGACTGCAATCTAGCGTTCAACAGCGTTTTGCCTGGAAGCGGGTCCGCGGGATTTGCGCAAACGAATTTCATCGTCGACTGCACGTCCCTCAACCCCACGCCTACTCCCAGCGCTTCACCCACACCCGGAGCCTGCTCTAAAGACAATTGCGCCGCTTGCGGAGAAACGCAGTGCATCAACCTGCAAAACCAAGGGTTCTGCAAGGCGGTTTACGATTCAACCAACAAAACCCAGTTCCTGCGGTGCGAAACTAAGACTACAACTCCCCCTTCGAACAAGACCACCGACTTTTGCTCTGCGCAATTGGTCGACCTCGGCTCATTGTTCGCATCCCGCCTCGGCTACATGAGCGCCCAACGCATTTTCAACCCCTCGCGCAACGACCGCGCGCTCGCGGCAAGCGCGACGAACAAGATAGTGCGCGTCCCTTACCCTCCGTACTTCCAGGCTTACGGTTCTTACTACAACGATGAGCAAAAGGAAGGATGCCAGGAAAAACAAGGAGTTGGGCTGGTGTGCACCAAGAAAATCTCCCCGCTCGTTCCAAGCAACGGCATTGCAGTCTCGTTCAAAAACGCGCTTGGCGTCGACACGCGCATTGCAACTAAACGGGATAATTCAGCTTGCTTCAGCGTCAAGAAAATCGAGAACGCGGGCTTAGCAAAAATCGGGAACATATTGCAAAGCACGATTACCGACGCGTTCGGACTCCCGGGAACGCAGTACGCCACGATAGTGGTGATGTTCGAGCCCGACAAGCCCGGATGCGTTACGTACGAACACAATTTCAAGACAGGCGAAACGAAAATCATGCCTAAGAAAGGGATGGACAAATTTACGCTCACAGTCGAAGACACTCGCCAGCCGGGAGTGCGTTACACCATATCACTGGCAATCGAGGGAACCACCTCGAAATTCGCTTTGGCAAGCGCCCCGCGGTTGCAAGAAACGGTTTTGAACTCGCTTTACACGCGCACCGCCAATCCCGTCGAGCCGTTCGTTGTCGCAAACAACCTGCAGTTCGGGCAAGTGAAAATCGGAAGCTCGTCCGTCGGCGCGAAAAACGTGGGAGGAATGGCACTAGGGTTCGACCATAAGGGCTATGAGCTTGACGTGGCAAGCAACAAACAAACCACTAATGTAGTGCTCAATCAGAAGGCGGCTGTCGAAACTACCGCGCTTTTCGACGTCATAGGGAATGCAAAGCTAGCGCAGGCTGGCGAGGGTTCCACCATAGCCGACTCGTGCACCGACAAAGACTTTTGCTTTGCGGGCGACGAGAAAGCGCTCGAAAGCGACTTGCAAGCGCAAGTGGGCGAAGACTTCAACAAGATTCTCGAAAACATGGACAGCGTTTCGTTCACCCAGGCTTACGATTACGACAAGGCAATGCTCGAAACTGCAATGACGTCTGCCCTGCAGGATTACTTGACCGGACTCGCGTCTTACGCAGCGTGCAAGACGCTCGGCAAAGACCCAGTCAATGATTTAGTGCAACGCTGCCAAGCGGCGCGCTTCACCCCACAACAGCCTTCGCTGAACATGGGCGACGCATTCTCCAGCGGCTTCCTCGCCGCGACTTGCGATTCCGAAGTCTTGAATCTCGCTACTGGAGCGGCGCAAGGCAGCATGGGATTCCCAGGAGGGTACATGCAAACCCTCGCTCGCAGGCTCGTGTCGCAATACATTTCACCAGGCCAGGCGCCGGTGCAAGTAAACAAGAAAATCTTCCGCTCGCTCGACACTTACGTCAACGTTCCCGTTAAAATCGCGGGAGAAAACGGCGGGTTCGTAATTTACTCGTTCAAGCCCAAC
>DATDSY010000023.1:0-25952 GCA_035291125.1 Candidatus Norongarragalinales archaeon | reverse complement strand
AATGTCCACGGGCGCAATGGTCGCGTGCTGCGCCCACCATTTCACCGACGTCCTCCCGTTCCTGGGGCTCGCCGCACTCGCAACAGTCCTCGCGAGATACCAAGAACTTTTCCTGCTCGTCGGCGTGCTGTCGAACGCAGTCGGCATAATCATGATGCTCGGCGTTTTCAAGAAAATGCGCTTGGACAAAAAATGCTTTTTGCTGAAAAGGCTTTCGCAAAAGCAGCTTGATTTCGCGTTCAAGGCAAGCGCAGTCGCAAGCGTTGCGGTAATCGCGGCTTACGCGGCAGCGGTTCTGCAGTAAAAGTAAAACAAAAAAAGGAGATGGTCGGAATGGAAATAAAAAATGAGCACTTGATTTACGTGATTATTTTCGGCGCGGTGCTGGTGTTGTCGTGGAGCGTTTTTTCCACGTTCTCAAAACCCCAGTTGGACCGGGACTCGCGCGGGCTGCTTTTGGAAACGGCTTCCAACGAACAGTATTTCGCGGCGCAGGCACAATCCGCAGGCAGCGAATGCGGAGATTTAAAGGACGAGGCGAACGTACAGCACCTTTCGCATCACCCCGACCGCTTTGCGGAGTGCTTGAGGCAAGTGGAGCCATCTTTCCTGAAAAAGGCGACGGGAAAAACGCTGGGAGAAATACTCGGTTAAAAGATTTACAGTTGTAGTAAAACTTTAAATACGAAGGAACGCTATGTTACATAAACCAGCTTTAAAAAGAATTTTGCGTCAATAGTCGAAGGTGTTTAATTTGGAAAAAGGGGCTTTGGTCTTACTCGGCTTGATCGCACTCGGAATTCTCGGCGTGGGGCTTTTGATTTTCTCGACTCCAGCCACGGGCAGAAGCGTGGAACCAACCCAGCAGCCGCCAGAAAGCGGAAATGCTCAAGTGGTAGAAATGACCGCCACTTCATCGGGCTACAATCCCAGCGTCGTCCGCGTGAAGGCTGGAGTTCCCGTCGAATTGCGGCTGACGGCAGACGCGAACGCTGGCTGCAGCCGCGCGTTCGTAATGAAAGACTTCGGCATAAACACCGTCGCCGAAAGCGGCAAAATCAAAACGTTCGTTTTCACACCCCAAAAGGGCGAGTACATTTACAGGTGCGCCATGAACATGTACAGGGGAAAGCTCATAGCTGAATGAGGTGCTTGCACAAAATGAAAAAAACATTCAAGACAAAGGGAATGCACTGCAAGAGCTGCGAAATGCTCGTGGGCGACGCCATATCCGAAATAAAAGGTGTTTCGCACGTGAAAGCAGACCATTCGAAAAACGCGGTTGAAGTAGAATTCTCTGCGCCAGCGACTGAAGCGCAAATCAAGAAAGCGATTGAAAAAGAAGGGTATGCAGTTTTAAGCTGAAACGGCTGCGGGTGAACGCGAAAAATGAAATTCACTTATTACGTAAAGGGCTTCGAATGCGAATCTTGCGCGCGCGTAATCTCGCGCGTTGTTTCCTCATTTCCCGGCGCCAGCCTTACTGAAGCCAACCAATACACGGGCGCGATTACGATAGAATGCGAGCCGGAAGACGAAAAGCAAATAATCCAAGCCGTGCGCGAAAAAGGCTATTCCTTGTCGACCCAACCGCTGCAAACTGACTATTCGGCAGAAAAAAGCCCGCTTGAAAGCGGCAAAAACTACGTTTTGGGCCTGTTCGAAGGAAAGCACGGCTTTCAAGTCGAGCAAAGCCTTCTGCAAGCCACGCTCTTGTCTTTTCTTCTCATCATAGGCGCTGAAGTGCTCGTATCCATAGTCCTCAACATTCCGCTGGAAAATTACAAATGGCTGTTCGCCCTTTCCGCGATTGCGGTCAGCGCCAACGCCTTCGCCGTATGGCATTCCATAGCATACCGCAAGGAATTCACTTGCATGAACGGGATGATGGTGGGAATGGCATTGGGAATGATGAGCGGCTTCATGGTAGGTGCGGTCGTCGCAGCGTCAAACGGCATGTTCGTCGGAAGCGTCGTGGGAATGCTTTTCGGAATGGCCATCGGCGCCTACACGGGATATTGCTGTGGCATAATGGGCGTGCTGGAAGGGCTTATGGCCGGATTGATGTCGGGAATAATGGGCGCCATGACCACAATAATGCTGTTGAACGACCACGTCATCGCATTCCTCTTCATCCTCTTCGCTGCATGCGTGGTGGTTTTGGGCGGATTGAGCTACATGATTTGGAAGGAAGCCGGCGGAAGGGAAGGAAAAGCGAAACTCCCTTCAGGGTTGAACATCGTTGCCGTAAACGTCGTCATAGGGCTCCTGCTTGTTTTGATAATGGTTTACGCGCCCAAAGGCCCGTTGGCGTGGGTTGGTTTCGGCGGTTGAAATGAAGAAAGGAGTTTTCGACATCAGCGGAATGCACTGCGCGTCGTGCAGCGTCTTGATAAAACGCAGGCTCGAAAAAACTCCCGGCGTGAAAAGTGCCAACGTCAATTACGCGACTGAAAAAGCCACGGTCGAATACGACGAAAAACAGTGCGACGAAAGCAAGATCGTGCAAACGGTAGTGCAAACAGGCTACAAGGCGTTCCCGCGCGTTGAAGAGCAACCCATGCAAATGCACCATTCCCAGCAAAAACAAAACCCTGCGATGGGAATGCAGGGACACGACCACGCCGCGATGCTGAAGGAAGAGGAGATGCGCGAGCTCAAACTCAAGGTAACGGTTTCCGCTGCGCTTGCTGTTCCGGCATTGCTTTTGGCGATGTTCACTCCCGAATTCGAATTCAAGACTCTCTCGCTGTTTTTGCTTGCAACGCCAGTTCAATTCTGGGCCGGAAGGCAGTTCTACCAAGGCGCGTGGTCCGGGCTGCGCGTTTTGAGCGCCAACATGGACACGCTCATTGCAATGGGCACCAGCGCCGCTTACTTTTATTCCGTCGCCTCGCTTTTAGGGCTCGTGAAGGAAAATTACTTCGAAATCGGCGCGATTCTCATTACCTTCGTCTTGCTGGGCAAATACTTGGAAGCAATAGCCAAAGGCAGGGCTTCAGAAGCAATCAAGAAGCTCATGGGCTTGAATCCCAAAACCGCAATCGTGCTCCGCAAGGGAAAGGAAATCGAAATCCCGATAGAACAAGTGGTTGCAGGGGATTTGATTCGCGTGAGGCCAGGAGAAAAGATTCCGGTGGACGGAATCGTGGTTGAAGGCGATTCGAGCGTCGACGAAAGCATGCTCACCGGAGAATCTTTGCCGACGGAGAAAACGAAGGGGGCGAAGGTTTACGGAGCGACCATAAACAAGCACGGCTCACTCACATTCAAAGCGACGAAAGTCGGGAAAGACACTGTGCTTTCGCAGATAATCAAGCTCGTCGAGGAAGCGCAAGGCTCGCAAGCGCCCATACAGCGCTTTGCTGACGAAGTTTCAGCCGTCTTCGTTCCGATAGTAATAGTAATTGCGATAATCACTTTCGCAGCCTGGATTTTCACGGGGCAGGCATTTTCCTTCGCGCTCGTAGCAGCGGTCTCGGTTTTAGTCGTGGCCTGCCCGTGCGCGCTAGGCCTTGCCACGCCGACCGCCATAATGGTCGGCACAGGAATGGGCGCCGAAAAGGGCATTCTCATCAAAAACGCCGAGGCGCTCGAACGCATCGGCAAAATAAACGCAATAGTGTGGGACAAGACAGGGACGATTACGGAAGGAAAGCCCAAAGTCACGGACATTTTCCAGCTAGACAAAAGCTATTCTCAAAAGAAGATTCTGGAAATATCCGCTTCGCTCGAAAAACCGAGCGAACACCCGCTCGCCGAAGCAATCGTAGGCAGGGCCAAGGAAAGCAAGATTGCTTTCTCCAAAGTCTCGTCGTTCAAGGCAATTGCAGGAAAAGGCGTTTTCGGAAAACTCGGTGCGAAGCACTACTTCATCGGCTCTCCCAAAAACCACGCGAAAGCCATCGCGGGCGTGGAAGGGCTTGAGAACGAAGGAAAAACGGCAATGATTTTGTTTGAAAGCAACGCCAAAGCGGCAGCGCTCAAGCCCGTAGGCGTGATTGCAGTCGCAGACACCATAAAACCCAACGCGAAAAAAGCGGTTGAAACGCTTCGCGGCATGGGAATAGAATCCATACTTCTTACAGGAGACAACGAGCGCACTGCAAAAGCGATCGCAAAACAAGCTGGAATCTCGAGGATTTTGGCCAACGTGCTTCCCGCCGACAAGGCCAACGAAATCAAGAAACTCCAGCAGCAGGGAAAGAAAGTTGCTATGGTGGGAGACGGCATCAACGACGCGCCGGCGCTGGCGCAGGCGGACGTCGGAATCGCCATGGCGTCTGGAACCGATATAGCAATGGAATCGGGAAGCGTCGTGCTAATGAAAAACGACGTGGAAGACGCGCCTCGCGCGCTGCGCCTGGGAAGAAAGACGCTCAAGAAAATCAAGCTAGGCCTCTTTTGGGCGATGGTTTACAACGTGGTTGGAATCCCGATTGCCGCTGGAGTATTCTACGCGCAAACGGGATGGCTCTTGTCTCCAGCAATCGCGGGAGCTGCCATGGCGCTGAGCAGCGTCAGTGTTGTTGCAAATGCATTGTCGCTGAGGCTGGAAAGAATATAGAAGGGAGGCGCATGAAAAATGGAAAAATTGAGTGAAAAGGCAGCTGCAATCGCAGGAGCAATAACGGGCGCGGTGCTCCACGGAATTTTCGGGCTCTTGGTTTTAGGCACGCCCGGCGGCATGATGGGCGCGTACGGAAGCATGTACTACGGCATGATGCAGTTCAACGCCCCAGCTTTTGCTGCAGGCGCATGGGCGACCAGCATCATCATGGGCTTAATCGTCGGCGGTTTCGTCGGATGGATCATCGCGGTTTCATACAACTGGGGGATGAAAAGCGGTTGAACAAAACATACTGTTTAAAAAAACGGTTTGGCAAATGAATACATCCAGAAGATCTAGCTATATTGAAAGTGTAAAGGGGATTTGATGCACCACAAGGTTTCCGAGAAAAAACTTCAATATGCATTATACGCGCTCATAGCCATCGGCGTCTTGCTCACAGGCTACGCATTGTTTTCAAGCAACTTCAAGATCGGCGGGACGGAGGCGACGCCTTCTCCGACGCCTCAAGTCGACAAGGCCAAGCTCGTCTTAACCATAATTTCGGTTCCCGAATGCCGCTATTGCACGGACTTGAAAGACCTCGTCACACGGATCAAAAGCTCCGGAGACACGCAAATCATAAGCGAAAAAACCGTTTCCTACAAAGACGCTTCGGCGCTCATCGCCAAGTACGGGATTACGAAAGTCCCCACCATAATACTGTCCGGCGAGACTAACAAAGTCAGCGGCTTGAAAAGCATGTGGAGCCAAATCGGCGAGGAAAAGGAGGACGGAACGCTCGTTTTGACGAAAATCAGGCCGATGTATTACGACTTGGCTAAAGGCGATTTCGTCGGAAAGCTGAAAATAACGCGCATAGTAAACTTGACTTGCGGCGAATCGTGCACCAAAGCATCCACCATCCAAGGAAACTTCGAAACAAACACAGGAATACGCTTCGTTGAAGAGCAAGAACGAGCGGTGAACACCACGCAAGCTAAAGAACTCGCCGAAAAATACAACATCACTAAAATCCCGTCTATAATAATAACTGGAGACGTGGACGCGTACGACGAGCTGGGGCTAAAGACGGCGTGGCTGAAGGTCGGCAGTATCGAAAGCGACGGGGCTCTAGTGTGGAGGCTCATAAACCCGCCTTACCAGGAATACCCGTCCGGAAAACTCAAGGGCTTCGCCACAATCATAGGAATAGAAGACCAGAATTGCGGGCAGTGTTACAACGTGCGGATGCACAGGAGCATTCTCGCTGGCCTGGGAGTCTACTTCGCCGGAGAAAGCTATTACAACTACACCCAGCCGCAGGCGAAAGCGCTCATCGAAAAATACAACATCACGCTCTTGCCCACGGTTATCGTGGACGGCGAACTCAAGGAATACTATCCCTTCACTTCGCTGGAACAGATTTGGAAGCAGGTCGGCACTGTGGAAAAAGACGGGTGGAACGTGTACAGGAACATGACCGCGCTGGGAAGCAACGTCACTTACAAGGTAATCGCAACCAACGAAACCAAAACCACGCAGTAGCGCGGACGTTTAAAGCAAACGTTTTTCAACGCAATCAGACAAAAAAATGAAAACGGGTTTTAAAGAATGCAGACAAAAACGCTGATTCTCATCATCGTCGCGCTTGTTGCTTTGGGGGCGGCAGTCCTATTACTCTCTTCAGGAGGGAGCGACTCGAAAGCGTATACGGACGACAACTCGCCAGTAATGTACTTCTACAGCGCGCAGTGCTCGCACTGCCGCGCGCAAACGCCTATACTGGAAGAACTGGCTAAAGAAGGCTATAGGGTAAAGCTCATGGACGTGCTGGCGCATCCGGAATACTGGACTCAATACGGAGTAACCGGAACCCCGACGTTTCTCGCTGCCAACGACGACAGGCAAGTCGGTCTAACGCAAAAGGAAGAATTGCGCGCGTGGCTCGAGGCGCACGGCGCAAGAATAGCACAACCAAACTGAAAACAAAAATCTAGGTAAAAAAAAAAGGCGGGTGGGTTTTTATGGAACACGAAGGAAAATCAAACAGCTACATGATCGCAATAAGCATAGTCGCTTCGGCGCTCATTTTATCCGGAGTAATTTGGGTCGCTTCTGGAAGCATAGCAAACAGCGTTTACGACCTGAAAAGCACGCTGAAAAACCTTCCATCCGGAGGCGGTTCCGGAACGCAAGCTACTCCAACTCCTTCAGTCCAGCAAGCAGGAAGCGTGTCCATCGACCTCGCAGGCCTGTCTGAAAAAGGCGATTCAAACGCGCAAATAACGGTCGTTGAATACTCCGACTTCCAGTGCCCGTTCTGCCGCAAGTTCTATACCGAAGCATACACGCAACTCGTCAAGGACTACGTTGAGACGGGCAAAGTGAAAATCTACTACAAGCACTTTCCGCTTTCGTCAATCCACCCTGCGGCGCAAAAGTCTGCCGAAGCGTCGGAATGCGCCAACGACCAAGGCAAGTTCTGGGAATACCACAACAAGCTGTTCGACGAACAGCAGAAGCTCAAGCCAGACGGAAACACCGCAACCTACGCTGAACCCGAACTCAAGAAATGGGCCAAGGAAATCGGGTTGGACTCGCAAAAGTTCAACCAATGCCTGGACTCCGGCTCGAAGGCAAGCGTAGTGCAAGCGCACTTCAACGAAGGCCTGCAGCCCACAGGCATTCAAAGCAGCATGGTCGAAGGCACGCCGGCGTTCATGGTGTTCAAGAGCAGCAGGGTTGCCGGAAACAAAGTCATCCTGCAGACCACGGCCAACGGAGACGTTGAAGGAAGGCTCGTCGGAGCCCAGCCCTTCGCTTCATTCAAAACCGCAATAGACTCACTGCTCGCGGGCTGAACGACACCCGCGTCCTTTTTCCCGTTTTTCTGAAAAGAGGGTTTTTGAATGAAGCTCGCGGATACTGCAAGGGCGCAAAAGCAAATACTCTCTCAAAAGCCTTACGCCGCCCTATTCGTCGTTTCGGCGCTGTTTTTCGCGTGGCTTTTCGTCACGCTCACGAGCATTCCAGGCCAGACGCTTGAAAGCTGGTCCTACAGCATGAACAACACCATGAAAACGTTCTTCACCACGGCATCCATCCTCTTGGGCTTGATTTTCACCACCCAGGTTTTCGTTTTCCGGAATTTCCGGTTCAGCATGCACGAAGCAAAAAGCGGGGGAAGTGCGCTGGGCGCGTTTGCCACGGGCGTTATAGCGACTGCCTGCTGCTCGCCGGTTACAGCCGGACTGCTCGGTCTGATAGGCTTGACCGGCGCAGGCGCTTTCATCCTGAAATACGAGTTGGAAGCGACGCTCGCGGTTACAGTAGTACTCGCCCTATCCCTATACTACTCGTCGAAAATAGTCTTCTGCAAAGAATGCCGGATTAAAACCAACGCTTCAAAACGATAAGGGGCTGAAGCCCGCCGCGTAGAGCAATGCAATCAGCAGCGGCTGATGCGCCAAATAAACGAAAAGCGAATGCCGTCCCAAAAAAACCAATGGCTTCGCGTAAAACGGCCCGCTTGCTGCGGCAACGCCCGTGCAGCCGTAAAACTTTTTACCCAATGCCATTCCCAAAAGGAAAACGCCGAACCAAGGAAGTAAGGGAAAGAAATCCAGGGAGTAAAACCCGCGCGGCACGAAACCCAGCCACAAGAGCCAGGGGAACGAAAAAGAAAGGCTTGAAAGCAAAACGCCTGCTGCTACAACCGCCGCTCCCGCGGCTGAAAGCCACGCCCACGAACGCCCCGCAAAAGCGATTGCAAGAATCCACGCCACGCCAAGAAAATGCAGGATGCCGAAAACTACCGTCCCGCGCCCCACAAACAATGCCGTTGCAACCGTAATTCCCAATCCTAACGCAAAAAGCTTCAATCCCGCAGCAACAGCCTTGCGCCTGAAATCCATTTTGCCCAAGCGCAGGGAAAAGGCAACTCCTGAAATCAAGACGAACGCGCCGCCCACGAGCCTTGCAAACGCCCACCAAAACCCCTGCGACGCATCGAACGCAATCAGCCCGAAAAATCCTAGGGCGAAAAGCCAGTTGAACAAAACCATTCCCACTACTGCCGCTCCGCGCGTAAAATCGATTTCCCAAAAACGCCCGTGCATCATGTTCACCAGCAGTCCTGCAAATTCCTAAGAAACTCGGGCACTAAAACAGCAACCCTTTTAAATATAACCCAGTTATAATCATTTTTAGTTTGTTGCACAGCACGGGTCTTGCTTTTGAAAGCGCACACGAGCATGATGTACCTCGACTGGGTCGCTATCGCCGCAGGAGGATTCCTAGCCCTGCAAGGAGATTCTCTCGGAATGCTTATAGTTGCGGGCGGAATCGCGCTGCATTTAATCTACCCGGAAGACTGAATTTTGCTGAAAGCTGGTTTTCTTGATTGCGGAATTTGTGATTGGTTTTAGGGAAGCGCTGGAGGCCGCGCTCATAATCGGAATAATCCTAGGCTATTTGAAGAAAACCAAGCAAACCGGGCACAACAACCGGGTTTACGTCGGCATCGCGGCTGGAGTGCTCGCCAGCATTTTCACCGCCATCGCGCTAGATGCCCTTTCTGTGCAGTTCACCGGCGCTGCCGAAGAGATTTTCGAAGGAAGCATAATGATAATCGCCGCGGCCGTCTTGACGTGGATGATTTTCTGGATGGGCAAACAAAATCGGATCGCCCTGCACATCCAAAAAGCCGTGGACAAGAGCATTGCCGGAGGGCTTACGGCATTGGCGTTCGTTGCAGTATACCGCGAGGGGTTTGAAACCGTGCTTTTCCTAAAAGCACTAGCATTCTCGTCACAAGCCAACCCATTGCTCGGCGCTCTGCTTGGAATGTTCGCTGCGGTATTGATAGGCGTGGTGGTTTACGAAATAGGAATGCGGTTGAACATCAGGGTTTTCTTCAAGGCTACTAGCGTAATGCTGGTTTTGTTCGCCGCGGGGCTCGTGGCTCACGGCTTTCACGAATTCCAAGAGGCAGGAGTGATAAACGTTTTCACAGGAGAGGCTTGGAATACTGCTCGGCTTTTGGACGAAAAGGGCTTTGCCGGCGGCATAGCGAAAGGCTTGTTGGGCTACAACGACGCGCCGTCGTGGCTCGAAGTGTTCGCTTACGGATTCTATCTCGCGATGATGGTTTACGCGATGAAGAAACTGTCTGAAACTAAAACCGCTAAAGCAACTGCTTGAAGCGCAGGCATCAAAGCCCGAGCGCCTGCTTCAAAGCCGGCCGGTCGAAGCCGACGATGATTTTCCCGTCGACGTCTATCACCGGCACGCCCATCTGCCCGCTTTTCTCTATCATTTCGCCGGCAGCCGCCCTGTCTTTTGCCACGTCAACTTCGCTGTACTCGACTTTGTTTTCAGTGAAAAACTTTTTCGCCATCCCGCAGTAAACGCAAGTGGGAGTAGTGTACATCTTTACTTTATGCTTCGCAGCCATGGAAACCACCTTTTAAATAAAAAAACTGCGTGAAAGTATTTTAATCTGTCCTTTAATTGCAGCTAGTGTGGAGAAAAAACGTTTTAATATGCGAAGGCAGTAAAGCAATTCCGAAAAAAAGGTGGTTTTGAAAATGAACGCGAACAAGTACGGAATAATCAGCCTGGTGTTAGGCGCGATATTGTTTTTCGGCACTTACTTCTTTTCCTTCGCAAACTCCGCGCCCCTCGGAGCTTCTGGTTGGATGGGCATCTTACTCGTTCTTTTCTACGGCGGCCTCTTGTGGCTGGGATTGTTCTTCCTGCTAGTGGGAATCCTGATGCTGCTGCTGTAAAAGTTAACACCTAAGAAGTTTTCAGCACGTTGTTGTCTTCGTCCAAAGCAATGTAGCTCGTCGTGCTGCCGTAATTCCAAACCGCAACCCACGTTCCTGCGGGCAAACCAGAAGCAAAAGAAGCCGCAGTATTTTCGTTAAGCGTAGGGCAATAGACTTTCTCCGCAGCCCAATTTGCATTCGCCTTGAAAGCGCACCCGTAACCGTCGCTCACGCCCAGCGCTTTCGCCGAATTTATCAACGCCTCTTCCCGGAACAGTATTTTCCCCCGCTCGTAGCAAGAAGTAATGAACGGCTCTGGACGGAAGCTCACTGGAGGAAGAGTGTAAAAACGCCTTTCCACAGTAGGGCAAGGCGAATGCGCGTTCTGCGTAACTAGCACATCGAAATTCCACCCTTCGTTCGCCTTGCTGGAACCCAGAACCCTCCAGTCTGCGTTCAGCGGTCCCAAGTCCTGCTCCAAAAACGCCTGGGCCTGCTCTTCGCTCAACGGAGTCTCTAGTCTCGGAAAGAAAGAGTACAATAGGAAGATTACCAAAAGCAGAGCGGCAAGCACGAAATATCCTTTCACAATCCAACCCATCCCTTGCAACAACACTATTTCGCCGAATCTTAAAAGAGTTGCGTTCCCTCGTCACTCATCGTCGTCCCCGCCGCCGGGCGGACAATCGTACGAAAACGACGTTCCAGTCCCGTCTATAGTCACTACCACGTTCTGCCCTCCCGGCGTTGCCGCTACAGAACCCGTTTTTGCGAACGAGAAAGAAGCATTTTTCGCCGTGTTTTTCGAGCTCACGAAAAGACGGTCCGCGAAACCCACCGAGAAAGTCAAAAGCTGGGGAGTGACCTGGTTCCGGCTGCACGACGGCACTCCCGCGAAAGAAACGTTCACCACCGAATCGTTCAAAACCCCGCGCGATTCGCTCCAGTAGGATGAAACTCGGTTCGAATAGTCAACGCAAAAGTCCGCGGAATTGCAGGCATGCGCGAACGCCGCGTCCACAATCGCATCTTCCTGTGTCCAATTAGCCAAGTCCCTAGCGTCCTCAAACCGTTCCCGTGCAATCCTCGATTCCAGCTGGTAGTTTTCAAACCCGGAATCGGAAACCAAAACCGTCGAAACAAGCAAAGCTAGCGCGAAAACCGCGAATGCCGCGAAAAATGCCGTTGCAAAACCTTTGCGAGAACTCAAGGGCTCACCGTAGTGTTGAAAACCAACGCTTTCCTAGCGCCGCCGGCCTCGAAAACGTCTTGGGAAGCGAAGCAATCGGTAACTCCCGGGCTGGCGCACAAGCGCGGATACGCAATCACGCTGCTGGAAACTGCAGTGCGGGAGGTAGAGTTAAAACCGGTCATCGCCGAAAAATCGAAGGCCACGCTTTGCTTGTGCTGCAACACGAGAAAATCCCTGCCAAGCTGGTGCAGCTGCACGAGCTGCGAGTCTGGCGATTGCGAAAACACAGCTACCGTAAGCGAAATGAGCAGCGCAAGCGTAAGCGCGAAAAGCGCGTCTATCAAAAGAAAAATGCCTTTCTTTCGGTTCATTTCGAGCATACACCCACTTTCAGCATTCTGGCGCTTCCTCCGCTAGAGTAAAAACGCTGGACGAAAAACCGTTCTTCTGAAGTGCACAAGCCGCATGAAACCACTCCCGCGCTTTCAACGCACCCCAACGCAGCAGGGGCTACTCCCGAAGAAAGCCGTTCGTAATAAGAATCCGCAAGGGCGAAGGCGCTCGCATTCTCTATTCCTCCAACGGAATTTTTTTGTATGGTCGAAAAGGAATTGATCCAAATGCCAAGCGCCACCGTAAGCACGGCTACTGCCATGAGAAAATCGACGCTGAAAATCTGGCTTTTGCGCATTTCATTCATCCTTTGACCAGCGAAATTCCCCGAACGCCGTTAACCAACGCGCTGTTGAAAATTATTACTCCCGCGCCGTCCACGCCGCACTCGAAAACAAGCGGGTTCGGGGATGCGGTGACAGGAAAAACGGTTTTCACCGACCTACGCGAGGAATAAACGACCGCCTGAAGGGTCGTCTCGTTCGTGCCTGCAGTCGGAACCCCCTGCGCGTCGACGCTGCCGCCGTAAACCCAGTAAGGAACGCCTTTTCCATCCGAAACAAGGCAAGGCATTGCAAAACGCAGGGTTTGGTTTGCCGAAACAGCCTCGCCCTCCAAAAGGGCGATTTGCCCTAGCAGATTATCCTGCTGGGCGAAAAGCAAGTCTTGCGAACGCAATTGCGAGTAGTAATTGTTGAACCAGAAGAGCATTAGCGCGAAGAAAGTCAGCACTAGGAAAAACTCTAGGGAAAACTGCCCGCGCTTGCGTGCACGTAAGAATTGCATATGCATAAGCAAACGGTTTTTTCGTTTAAAACCTTCTTGCTTGCGGGCAATAGCTCAAGCGGCAGAAAAAAAGAAAAGCAGTGACGGCAGGATTAACGCTCCCAGCGCCGTGGTTTTGTCCACGCCCAAGAGGCTTACGCAAACGCCCACGCACGCGCTGACAGCCAAAACCAGCACTCCCATCCCTCCGTCGAGGTAAAACGCCCCAAAAACTATGAGACACAAGACGGCGATTGAAAGCTTTCCCCCGGAAAAACGCAAGCCCCTCAGCTTTCTTTCGAGCAAGAGCATCACGCAAATGGCGAGAAACAGCGAAGCCGCGCCCGCGGCAAAAACCGGAATCAAATCCGCGGGAGAGGAAAGCTCGGCAGAAGCAAAGGCAACAGCCCCGCTGCGCGCTTTCCCAATCAAAACGAACCCCGCGAAATCGAAAAATGTTTTTGAAACCAGCACTGCAGAGACGGACTGCACGAAAAGCATCGGGCCAAAAGGCTCGAGAACCAAAAGCAGCAGGGAAACCAGGAATGCTGGAGACATTGCAGGCAAAAGCGAGGAAAAAGCGCCGAGAACACACGAAACGAAAACGATTTTCAAATCCAGAGGCCCTGCGCTTCCCTCCTCCTGCTTCGCACGCACTTGCGACGAAAGCAAAATCGCAGGAATTCCAAACAAGCCAGACAGCAAAGGAAACAAAGGCTCTTGCACCACGGGGCGGGAAAGCAAAACCCAGCCCAACACCCCCGAAAGCGTGAAAGCGAAAACGCTTTCGGCCCGGCGTTTTTTCGAAAGCAAGCAGGCGCCGGTCACGAAAAACAGCGCCCAGCCCACGCCAGGAGAAAGCGCCGAATGCAGGAGCGGAAGGAAGAGAAAGGCGAGCGGAAGCAAAGCGAAGGAAAACAGCGCGGAACAAAAAAAGCAGGCGAGCGTGGTCTTCAGCGCTATCACGCCTTTTCCCTGCGAAAAAAGCTTTTGCGCCGGAAGCACTGAAACTCCGTAAGAAGCGGACGGGATGAAAAAAAAGATCGACGGCACGAGCTCGAAAACGATTTTCGAGAACGAAAGGGAGGAAGCGAAAACCGCTTTGGAAAACCCTTGCGCCGGAAGGAAGGGCGAGGAAAACTGGAGGAGGAAATTAGTATGCACGAACGCGATGAGCCCAGAAAACCCCAGAACAAAACCAGCGAAAAACTCCTGCAGCAAAATTCCCGACCCCCAGCCCAGCTATTTCAAGACTTCCACGCTTTCCGCCGTAATTTGCAGGACGCCCTTGAATTCGGAAACCTTGCCTTCGACCAAAACGAAATTCCCCTGTTTCACGATGGCGCCCGCATTGCGGTTGAAAACCACTGCCTTGATGCAATTGGAAGTGCACAGGCTGAACGAAACGAAGCCCGCGCCGTGATAGACGGAACGCACCGAGCCTTTCGCTGAAACGAATTTTCCCACGTCTTCGCCCGACAGCTGCGAAACTTCGATTTCCGAAGGGGAAAGCGATTGCGATAGGAAGAACAGTACGCCTATGCCCGCGAAAGCCAGGAACAACGAAGCGAGGAAAAGCCTGTTTTCATCCAAAGTCTATGCAGTCCGGGGTTCCCTGCAATCAACCCACGCAAAAACGCCGCGTGGTGGAAAAACACAATGGAATTACGCCGTTCTCTTCAAAATCGGAGTTCGGGGCGATTACTGCCTTCACCCTGCCCGCGATTTGATCTACCCTCGCTTGGTCGAGAATCCCGTCTGAAAAAAGAGGCTTCAAAAACACGGTGCCGTCTTGGGTGTAGTAGGAAACGTTGTAAAACGTCACTCCCCCGCTCAAGGCTATCAGCTCTCCTGCGTTGCGCACCGAAGCCACTGCAAGATTCAACTCCATTTCCTTGAATGAGTTGGAAAGGATTATCACCGAAAGGGTGAAGGCTACTGAAACGAGCAGTATGAACTCCACCCCAGCCTGCGATTTTAACGAGAGCAAGGCATGTTCACCGTTCAAGCGTTTTTGCACGACACGTTTACGAAGCCGGACGAAGCTATTTCATTGCGCACTGTCACGTTCACCCACCCGCCAGTGAGCGGAGCGCAGCTTGACAAAACCAGCCTTCCGCGCGGGACAAGCAGTTCCCTGCTGAAAACCTGTTCCTTTCCGGCGGTCAACTCCTTCAAGTACTCTGAAGAAATCGTGCAATACAGCTTCAGAACTCCAGACGTGGTGTTGTAAAAGCAGTTCGAGTTGGGCGAGACGAACAATTCCCTGCGCAAGAGCGTTGCGTTTCCGCTCAGGAAAGCAAAATCAACCGCCTGCGCCATCGAATCCACCGCAGATTTCGAAAGCACGGCGTCGTTCAACGCGCGCGTTTTCCCCACTTCGGAATAAGCAGTGGAATACAAAATGACTGAAAACGCGACCACCACGCTCAGCACCAGGAAAAATTCTACGCCTACCTGCGATTTCATGCGAAAAACACCATTGCCGCGAACGCGGCTGAAAGGAACGGCGCGAAAACCACGCGCCCGCTTCCAGAATGCCTTACGCCACGCGCATTTAATAGGTTTATTTTCAATCCCGGAAAGCGCAGGGCTCGCCTGGTGCAAAGCATGGCGATTCCCAATAGAAAAGCCGAAACCAAAAACAGGAATGCGATCGACTCCAAGCTCTTGCCGAAAACCGCGAGAGAAGCGCAAAGCGCAACGAAAAACTTGGCGTCCCCGCCGCCCCAGGCGCCAGCGCGGTAGAGCAAAAACGCAAAGCAAAACGAAAGCAGAGAAAACACCGCGAAAGAAGGGAAGGTGCCCGGCTGGGAGAAAACGCTTGCTAAAGCGGCGAAAGCGAAAAAGCAGGCGTTGAGCCAGTCGGGAATGCGCCTGAAGCGCAAGTCGAAAACGCTGGCCGCGACAATGAAAACGAACGCGGCTGGATAAAGCAAAGGAAAACTCATTAGCTGAAAACAGGCGAAAGCGCAGGGAGTTTCATTTTACTAGCAGGGCGATCGCCTGCGAGCGGGTTTGGTCGACGCCGATCAAAACGCTTTTCGTGAAGTCGTTCACAAAAAAAGCGATGGTAAAGCCCACGACTATGATGAAAAGCCCCAAGGCTACCAAGAGTATGTACTCTATGGCAGCCTGGCTTCTGCGCATTTAAAAAAACCTTAAAACTCAGCTTCCCGGTTGGGGTCCGCAGGCGCAATCCTGAACTTGGAGATCGGCACAATTGGCGGAACCGTTGTAGTCTATACTCACGCAAGCCGGAGGATACGGCGTTGGCGTACCAGTCTGGTTCCAAGCGCCCGATGAAGCGTAACAAGCGGACGACCTAGACAACGCTGCTTGGCAGTTTTGGACTTTAATGTCTGTTTCGGCGCCCCCGAACAAGCCTCCCCTCAAAACCACGATTGCTAAAACAACTATAAGCAGGATTCCCGCCAAAAGCAAGATGTACTCAAACATTCCTTGTCCTTTCTTTTCCATAAAAACAACCTCCCAATCTCGTTTATTTCATTACTCACTCGGCTTTAAAAACAGTCATGCAAAGGCGATTACGGGCTCGCCAACGCCGACCCGAACGCTTTGATTGTCGACACGCTCGTGTTAATTTCGTTCGTCGCTGGAATGAAAATCCCTCCCCGGATCAAGATCGTCAGCAATATTATTACGACGAGCACTCCAGCAAGCAGAATCATGTACTCCAGCGCGGTCTGCGATTTGCTTGAATTCAAGCCAACACCCGGGTTTTGATGAAATATCCTATCGCCGTGATCAACGCAACAACGAAAGCGATGAGCAAAGCGTATTCGATGGTAGTCTGCGCCCTGCGCTCATTTCCCTTCAACGCTCCCGAATGCATTCCAAACCCCCCGTTTCAGCATATGAGCCCGGCGCCCCCTACTATGGAGTTGCTGGCCCACTTGGCGCCCTCAAAAATCAAGAGAGAAACCAAAACAAGAACGGGAATGTACAATAAATACTTTCCACCCTTGCCGAACCGGACTATGCCAAGCGCGACGGCTGCGATGAGCGCCTGAATCACGAGAAACGCCACGAAAGTGGTGTTGAGCGCGCAAACGTCCATCGGCTTTGCATTTTGCAGGGCCTTGAGCATGTTCACCACGATAAAGTTGATTACGCTCAGAGCAAACCCGAAAATGAACGGCGCGATGATTATGCTCGACGCGGCTATGAAAATCGCGTTCATGACCGTGCGCGAAAGCCGCTCGCGCTGTATGTGCAGCACGTCCTTGGCGTCGTCGGAAATCGCAAAAAGCACGTCAGCCAGTCCCGCGCCCGCCCGTCGAGCGTCCACGATTATCGACGCGGTGCGCCTCAGCAAGAGCGAACCGCTCTCGTCAGCCGTCTTCGTAAGCACGACCTCGAAGCTCTGGCCCCGGCGCAGGCGGAACAAAGCTTTCTTCAAGTCGCTTCCGAGAGAGCCGTAGCCGTCGGGCGTCGCCACTTCCTCGAGCGCGTTTTCCACTGTCCCTCCGGCCTTAAGCACCAAAGCCATGTGCTTGAGCGCGTCTGGCAAGTTCGCCTCGACTTCCGCAATCCGGTTTTCGCGTATGGAAATGGGAATGCTCACTGCGAAACTCATTATCGCAACGAAGGCGATTGCGACTTCAAAAAGGCTTAAGTTCAAGAGCAGGAGCACGAACGAAATAAGCAAAGCCAGCAAAGCAAAGCCCGCTATGAACAGCTCGAACGGGAACGTAAAGCCGGTCGCCGCGTAGTAATCGCGGATTTTCTCGTACTCCAGCGAAAGCCGTTCCTGCAATTCCTGCAACGAAGTCATTCTCGTTTCACCAAGCCGCGGGCTCCATTTTTCTCGTTATATAAATGATCAAAACCATGAACACAACCGACATTCCGAATCCCGCGTAAACGAACCAGCTGGGAATGGTGCCTGCGAACAAGGGTATTTGCAATACCGCAGACAAAATCGCCACGACCACAGGCATCACTATGCCGAGCATAATGTAGAGGATGCTCACGAGATTGAGCTTTTCCGTAAAATCCCTGATTTGCTGGCGCGTTTCGAAAGAAACGTCGTCTGCAATTTCCGAAATCACTACCGAAAGGTTTCCTCCCGTCTTCATCGCGCGGATTATCTGCAGCACCGCCTTGTGCAGCCCCTCGGACTTCACCCTCTGCGTAAGCAAACGCAAAGCTTCTTCAGTGCTCAAACCAGAATCGAGATCGCGCAAAACTATTTCAAACTCCTTGCTCAACAGCCCGTACTCCGATTTGGCGAGGGAACTCAGCGACTTGTAAAAGCTTAGCCCGGCTTTCAATTGCGTGGACAACTGGCGAAGGGCGAAAGGCAACGCCTTGTCGACGAGCGCCGCGCGCTCACCGGCTTTCGAAACAGGGTAAATGAGAATCACGACCGCCACAATGAGGAAAACCACAAGAGAAACTATAGGGTTTATGAAGAAAGAAATCTGGTCGTTGATGGAAATCGAGACCGTCGCCAGTATTATGAAAGAAAACAAGGCGAGGGCAAGCGAGACTGACGCGGCAATAATCAAATACGTTTCGGTGTTGAAAGGCATTTCCGCGGCCTTCAGGTTCTTGTCCAGAGAGCGAACTGCCGGAAAGTTGGACAGGAACGAAGCCAGATGCTCGAGCGGCTTTTCCAGAAGAGAGTAGAATCTGCCTACCGCGGAAACCAAACCCCGGCCGTCCTCGAAATCCACTTTCCTGAAGTCCAGCTGCGCTTTCGATTCCGCCACCACCTCATCTTCCTTTGGCTTCAGCTTGGAAATGATGCGCTCGACGCCTTCGCTCGACGGCTCTTTCCGCACGGTCTCGCTCAAACGCTTTAGTCTGTCTTCAGGCATGAAATCCTTAACGCGAATTCGCTTTTTAATAGCAGAAGGCGAAAAACACTGGAGCTTTTTCCGCCTTCTGCGACTAGCGAAGAGCGGAAATAATTGAGCCGCCTACCGCTTTTCGCTATAAAACGGTTTCATGGAAAATCTAGGCTATAGAAAAAAAGCTTGGAAAGGTCAAATGGAGAGCTTTCTCCTTGAAACGTAGCTTTGCGTGACTTTGCACACTTCAACCGTGTCTCGGATTCCGCTTTGAGCGAGCTTTCGCAGCACGCTCTTCCGCTCGTCCAGCTCCTTCTGTATTCCAGCGTCGTCCAACCCCGTATAGCGCTTGAGCGCGTCGATGAAAAACGACTGCAAACCGGTTGCGTAAAGCTTGTCCTTCACGGGGTCCCAAGAGTAAATCACTTGAATCTCTGGCTTGCTCGGGTCCGACGAGACAATTTCTGCGATTTCCGTAATCCTGCGCAGCGTCCCCAGCCGCCGGTCGTGAATCCTATGCTGCATAAGCACGATGTTCAACGAAGAAATCATGATGTTGGGAACGCTGATTGGTGGAGACGCTAGGCGGACGAGTGTTTCCTGCGCTGAATTAGCGTGCACGGTCCCCATTACGCCCCTGTGCCCCGTGTTCATCGCATTGAACATGGTGTAACCCTCTTCCCCGCGGATTTCGCCCACTATAATCCGGTCGGGGCGCATGCGGATGCTGTTCTTCACCAGGTCGTTCATCGTGATTTCCCCTGTTCCTTCGAGAGAGGCAGGCCTCACTTCCAAACGCACCCAATGCTCGAGGGGCAAATCCAGTTCTGCAGTGTCTTCAATCGTTACAACACGCTCGCTGTTCGGCACGAAAGAGCACAACACGTTCAATGAAGTTGTTTTTCCGCTTGCCGTCCCACCAGAAACGAGAATGTTCGCCGGATACGCGCCAAGCCCGTCGGTCGCAATCCACAGCAAAGCGGCCGTTTCTACGTCCAGAGTGTTGAAGTTTATCAAATCAACTATGCTCAACGGGTCGTGGCGGAATTTGCGCAGCGTAAGCGTAGAGCCGTCTATGCTTGACGGCGGAATCGTGGCGTTCACACGCGTGCCGTCTGGCAACCTGGCGTCTATCATCGGAACTTGCGTATCAATGCGCCTTCCCACCGCCCTTCCGATGCGCTCGATCAAATTCCTTACGTCCTCGTCTTCGTAAAACACGATGTTGGTCTTCATCATTTCGTACTTCCGGTGGAAGACGTAAACCGGCTTTCCGGGGCCTATTATCATTATTTCCTCTAGGCGGTCGTCCGCAACCAGGGGGTCTATCAAACTGTACCCGGCCATTTCCCTTACGACCGCGGAAGCGTAAAAGTCCTTGGCGTGCACCGGAACGTTGAGCTCTGGAGTTTTCTCTATTATCTCCAAAACCTTGTTGTAATAGCGCCTGCGCTTTTCCTCGTCGCTCAGCGAAGCTACGTCAGGAGGCATCACGCCTATCGCTATTTGCACCAGCGAATCTATGAGCGTCTTCTCCCCGCCCTTGTAATGCGGAACAGGAATTTCGTAAAGCAGAATGGGCTCGGAGGGGTCTTTGTAAATCTTGACGTCTCCGTAAGAATCTATCAAAACCCTTTTCCGCTCTCCCTCCTCTTCGGGCTTGCGCTCTTGCACTACAGGAATCGCGCCCCCTTTTTCCTTGGCCTTCTTGGCGAGGGCCTCGAAATAACCCATGCAAAAACAACGCAGTGGCGTTATTAAAAAACTAGTTTTTGAACTTCTTCTGCAATTCCCCGGCGTCGACGCGCAAGCGGTATTCGCGCATTATCTCGCCGAAGCTTTTTCCGCTCGCCACAAGCGCATCCAACTCCCTTGAAGAAAACTTTTGCAAGCTTTTTTCGCCCACGATTTGGCCTGCGCTCTTGCCTGAAGGCAACTCCCGCAGTATTTCAACCAACGCCCCCTTCGCAATCTTCCCCTCGGCGAAAAACGAGAACAAGTCGAAAATCTGCTGTTCGGAAATTTTTTCCGTCGCCACGCCCTCCCTCCGCAAGCTCGTAAGCGACTCAAGCAAGGCTGACGCGATTACAGTAGGCTCGGCGTTTGTTTTGGCGCAAATCCTTTCGAACAAAGCCATTTCCTTCGACGCTGCAAGCCGCTCAGCCATCTGCCTTCCCAACCCCAGTTTTTCCAAGCGCGTTATCTTGTCCGCGCTTTTTTCCCCGACAACCGCCTTTTCCAAAAGCTCGCGCGTAATTCGTACGTGCGGAACGTCGGTCTCGGGGTAAATCCTCGCCGCCCCGGGCAGAGGCCTCATGAATTCGCTGTGCTCTCCTATAATGCGCCGCGTCTCCCCGCCCTTGCGCACACCTTCTTTCTCCTGCCGCGTGATTTCGTTGCCGATTATTTTCGGCAGCAGACGCAAATCTTGCACTCCCTTCAGTTCCACGCGCGTCCCGCCGTCAATCGAAATGTTCAAATCTTGCCTTATGCTGCCCAAACCCCTTTGCACTCTCCCCGACTCCCGAAGTATGCGCCCCAACGCTTCAGCCGTTTCCCTCGCGTGCTCTCCATCCTTCATGTCCGGCGCGGTCGCAATTTCCACAAGCGGAATTCCCAGCCTATCCAGCCGAAAAACAAATTTCCCTTGCCCTTTCTCGATGATTCCCGCGCTCTCTTCCTCCAAAGCTATCGTTTGAATTCCCACCCTGCCTTTCTGCGTTTCGACGAAACCGCCCGTTGCTACCAGCGCAGTGCGCTGGAATCCGCTTACGGCCGACCCGTCAGTAATCGTTTTTCGCATAACGTGAGCCTCGTCTACGACGCGCGCGTTCAGCGCTTTCGCTATTCCCAACGCCACGTGCAGCGCTTCTTCATTCAACTGTTCCGGAGGAGTTTCGTCGCTTTCCACGAGGCAAGAATAGCGGGAGTCGATTTGGTATTCGAAAACGCGTTTTTTCGCCGCTTCGTACGCCGCTGCTACATCCACTACTCCCAGCTCGCCCCCAACCGCCCTCAGCCGCCTTCTCAAAATCAAGTCCGCCTTAAAGTCTGCCTTGTCTTCCGAAGGGTTTGCGTAGCAATAGCAATGCAGTTTGCGAGTATCCAAGCGCTGGTGTATTTCCAAGCCGATTTTCGCATTCATTTTTCATCAAATCGTTTTATTCGCCAGGGGGGTTGAACTCCGAATCTTTCAAGCGTTCGTTGAATTCCCCGCGCAAGTTTTCGAGCATTTTTTCCTTAGCATTCCAGTTTTTGTGCGCCAAAACCCAGCCTAATTTCATGAGCATCGTCTCGGGCAGCCCGTCTTTCAGGAAAACTGCTCCCGCTTCGCTAAGCTTCCGCAAATTCGAATAAACGAAAGGATTGACTTTGCCATACAAAGTCTGCGTCGTTATGCCGACGAAAACGCCCTTGTCCACAGCCTTCTTGACGTGCGGAATCCAGCTTTTCGGGGTGTTGGTTGGAACATGCCCCAACCCAGTAGCCTCGATTATCACGCCGTTTTTCCCTTTCTCGACAAAAAAATCCAAAACCTCGGGGTCGGAATTCGCGTAAGCCTTGACTAACGCCACCTTATCCTCGAAAACCGCGTCGAGCTTTTCTTCTGCTGGAGCAGGCTCAAAAGCCTCGTTTTCTATCCTGCCGTCGGAATAAATTTTCGCCAAAGGCAGGGAGTTTATGGATTGAAACGCATCCCTGCGGGAAGAATGCATTTTCCTTACTTTAGTGCCTTTGTGCGCAAGACAATAGTCGTCGCTTGAAGAGCCGTGCATCACCAGGCAAACGCCAGGATATTTCGATTTTGAAATGAATTGCGCGGCGCAAACGAGGTTCATCGCCCCGTCAAAACTCCCCCGGTCTGGAGAACGCTGTGCGCCGACAAAGGCAATCGTCTTGCTGGTCGAAATCATGAAGCTCAGCATCGCTGCGCTAAACCCTAGGTTATCAGTGCCATGCGTTACGATTACTCCGTCGCTTTCCTTCAGTTCGCCCCAAACCGATTTGGCCAGGTTAATCCAATCGTGAGGCGTGAAGTCTTCACTCATTAGCGTGAAAGGGGAAACTATCTTGCGCAAATCGCATGCCTCAAGCAGGTCGGGAAATTGCCTTATCAAATCTTCGGGATTCGTAAGCGTGCTTACTCCGCCGGTAGAATAGTCCACTCTCGAAACGATAGTGCCGCCTGTCGTCACAAGAGTTATTTTCGGCAGCCCTTTATGGTGTGGCAGGGGCTTGCGCTCTTCTGCTGCATGAGACGCTTTCGCATGCTGGAGCTTTACCAAAACAGTTTTTTCCGACAGTGAAACTCCGAGGTTGTAGCCGCTGTCGAGCTTTACCACCAAAGCGCTTTCGTCGCCCGTGGCTCTGGGCATCAGCTGCCCTTCGTAAACTGCGCCTTCCTTTTCAACGCGAATGCGGTCGCCTTCGCTCACGCCCTTCGCTTTCAAAAGCTCAAGCAGTTTCTTGGAATACACCATGCCACCACGAAGTAAGTAAGAACACTACAAATTTAATATCATTCCAGCAAAGAGGTATTTGATGAAAAGAACGGCCATAGCTGAAAAACCGCCGGAATACTATGCGGTAAGCACTTTCGGGGGGAATTCAATTTTACACGGCCAAACGCCAGTTTGGACTGTGGTGGAAGACAAGGCTGTGATGAAGCGGGCTGAAGACCTGAAGCCGGGTGACAAGGTTCTCTCCGTCAATACGCCAGTCAAAGTTAGCCTTGAAGACATAAAAAACGCTCTTCGGCAAGACGACTTGAAGTACAAGCTAGCACATGCAAACCTTCATGCTTATTCTCAAAATCATGGGAAGGAAATTCCGCGGCTGCAGGCTTTCCTTTCAGCAGCCCTGCAGAAAGGCGGATTCGAGCCAAGCGAACTCGAAGACGAGAAAAAACTTTCCAAAGCAGTAGACTTCATTTACAACCAGCTTGAAAAAACGGAGCAAAGGGCGCGGGGAATAAACCCAGCTAAAACGTGGGACGTCTCGCGAAGCAAGCCCGCAATCAGAGAGTGGATTACGGGAGAAACCGTTTTGCCTAAAGACAGCGCCACCTTGCGCGCGTTGAGGAGGCTTAATTCACAGAAATTCGATGAATTATTCGGACCGGAAAAACTTCTGAAACAAGGCGAGGAAAGCCCGTTGCTCTGGGCGCATAAGCACTGGAGCACTACTCACTCTGTTTTGAGAAACTGGATTGCAGGTTTTTCCCCCAAGGCGTTGGCTTCGGAAGGAGAACGGTTTGAAATACCAACCGAGGAAGAACTCGCATCGAAACAGGGGAAAGAGGCTGGAGACTCGCGGGAACACAAGAGTTTCGCGGAAGAAAGGCGCTTGGTTTACGAAAAGCTCGTCAAACCCCTGTGGGAAGCCACTCCAACCACGCCCGAAAAAGCGATGCAATACGCGTTCGTCAGGGTTAGAAACATAACGCCAGTCCAAAAAGAAAAAGGAAAAACAAAGCCAAACGCTCCCGTGCTGAGTAAGGGAGTAGTCACTGCAACGAAAACAAACCCTGCCGAGCTCGGCATGGAAACCACCACTTTTGGAAACCTCGAGCAGGAATATCAAATCTTATTCCACATGACGAAAAAAATGCTGGACAACCAGCTAGTGCGAAGGCTCGACAACAGCAATCAACCCGCAGTGGAAACGGGCCACGGCCTTGCAATCCTGAACGCAATGACTTTTGAAAGCTTCGCTCCAAAACAATTTGCAAAGATGTTTGCAGACGACCAAAAAGAACCCGTGTGGTTTGCCACGGATTCTCGAATTACTGGCAGAACATGGATTCCGTTCGAAAAAAACGATGCGCTGGAAATGATTCGTGAAGGCTATGAAAAAATCGGGTCTTCGGAAGCTGAAAGAAAGTTAGGCTTGCCTGACGGAATTTTCCTGAGAATTGTCGAGAGGCTAAAAATCTTGTCGAGAACCATTCCAACGCGGAAGGAAAAAGACGAGCTAAGTCATATATTTGGTCAAAGGGGGCCGTATCTGACCAGCGAAACCAAGTATAGTGCTGAAGAAAAAAGAGCACTATCGCGAATAGCTAGAAAACTAAGGTATTACAGTGTGGCTGCAATGTCCTTGCCGATACCGGATAAGGTAGACAATTTCAAAACAATGCAAGACGTGGAAAATTACATGAGTGCAAGCAGCAGGTTACAGAAAGCATCGGGAATGAAAGACGAGTTGATTGCAGCATACCCTCCTTCGGAAAAAGAAGTCAGGGAAACGCTCGGGTTTTTGAATCTTACATCCAGCCAAGAGAGCAAGATTTTGGGGATTTACGGCTGGCACAATTTCATAGCGTGAAAACTCAAAGTTTTTTAACCATCCACGGCTCCCGCAGCTCGTAGCCCTGCTTGCGGTAATACTCCCTCACACCCACGCCGCTCGTGACAAGCAATTCTTGCGCTCCGAACTCTTCCTTCGCAATGCGCTCCGCCTCTGCCAAAAGCCTTTTCCCGAAGCTCTTGTGCTGCAACGCCTTTTCCTCGTGCGAGCCTATCGCAACTTGCTCTCCGTAAACGCGCAGCTCGCGAACCCCGCACTGCACGCCATTTTCGCTTTCAAACGCCCTCAAGCGCAGGAACGCAACCAAATAATCTTCATCTGTGTCGAAGCTCAGGAATGCTTCCTTCCCCCCGCTCGACGCGTAATCAAGCCGGTGCATTTCCACCTCGTCTAAATCCACTTTCGCGAAGCGTGATGCAAGGCCCGCTTCCCTGCACCGGATGCATTCGCACTTCCACCCGTTATCCTTCATTTCCCTTTTCACGAACTCCCGCAAATTCAGCTTCTTCACGCCATCAGCAATCTTGAACGACGGAATGTCCCTATCCACCCTCATTATCCTGCAATAGCGCGGCACGAACCGCTTGCCTTGCGCAATCACTCTAGCCGCAATTTCCTCGCGGTACGGCTCGAACTCGCCTTTCTTCCACAATTCGAACAACTCCGTGCCAGGCATTACTAGCGTGGGGTAAATCTTCAGCATGTCCGGCCGCAAATCCTCTCGCGCGAACAACTGTTCGAACATTGAAACGTCATTCTCCTGCGTAGAGAAAAGGCCGGGCATAATATGGTATCCGACTTTCGCGAAAGCGTTTTTCACGTTACGCGTTGCACTGACGCTTTCGGCAACCCCGTGCCCCCTTTTCACCCGAATCAAAGCGATGTCATCCAAACTCTGCACGCCCAATTCGATGCGCGTAGCGCCGAATTGCAGCAGCTGCATAACTTGCTCGCGCGAAGCCCAGTCTGGCCGCGTTTCGAAAGTCAAGCCGATAATGCGGTTGGGGGCAGTTTCGTTCGCCGCAATCGCTTTTTCCAGCGTATCGCTCGCAAAGCCGTTGAAAGCATCGTACGCGCCCTTCACGAACGACTGCTGGTATTCCAGCTGCTCGCTGTTGAACGTGCCGCCCATGATAATCAACTCGCATTTT
>DATDSY010000022.1:0-3479 GCA_035291125.1 Candidatus Norongarragalinales archaeon | reverse complement strand
CTACGTGCCCCGCAACGCAAGTGTCCCAAAATCCGGCGTACAAATCCAAATCCATGGAACGCTTTTGAATCCAAAGCTTGTTCGACTTCGAATCGATTACATACACGTGCACCGACCGGTGCAGGAGTTTTTCCTTGCGCTTGGGGTCGTGAAAGTCTTTTCTCGGCGCTACGCCCAAAACGTTTTCGTTCTCGTCGATTATTTCCAAAAGCTCTTCACTTGCCAATTCCAAAATCACCAGGAGAAAATCAACCTGAATTTAGCGTGGAACGTAGTTTGTCCAAAGCGCGGGACGTGATGCGCAGTACACGCCCCTTTTTGACGGTACTCGACAATTCACCCCAACCCAACGCGTCGGCAGTCTCCTCTAAAGTCAGTTCTTCGAACATGCGCAAGCGTAAAACCTCGGTTTCTTTCGGCGTTAAAGTGCGGGAAACCAGATTCCAGAAAAAAAGCCTGTGCTCTGCTGCTCCCATCGAATCATCGGGGTCAGGGTACTCTAGAGACCGCGGTTTCGACCACTTTTCCCCAGAAGAATTCTGCAAGTCTACAACTTGTTGCGGAAGATCTAAGTACGTACGCCGCTTCCAAAATTTGAGGAGGTCTATCAACTTGTTTTGCAAAATTCGGAAGCCAAAACCCCTAACAGAACCTTTGCTAGTGTCGTGTTCGAAAATATGCGTGGACAAGTGGTCCAATGCCTCGTTGGCAGCACTTTCATGGTCTATGTTCGGAGGAAACATTCGATGCGCAATAGAGGTGGAAGCAGGCCTGAAAGATTCAACAAGAGCCTCACGCGCGTGTTCGTCCCCGGTTCTGGCTTTTTCCAGCATAATCATCATTCTCGTTTCTTCCGCGGCAGACGCTAAAGCCTTTCCGACCAACTTCAAATAATTGCTCCTGACGTTAGGGTAACCGCCACGCTGTTCAAAAGCTTCCGCAAGCTTTGGCAAGTCTTGCAAGTGGGTTTCAGAAGGAAAATCGTCTAGAGAAAGAGACGCGTGAACGAGCTCCTTCCTAAATTTTTTTTCGTCCCAAGGTTTCGCAGGTTTCATCAATATACACTCTAGAGCCGCTGGCATGAAATTCAAACGCCCAAGGCGGAGTTTATTTCGTCCTTCATCTTTTCTGCTGCCTTGCCGGCAGCTTCTGAAAAGTCCTTTCCGCCCGAAGCGTACAAAACGCTTCTCGAAGCGCTTACTATCGCACCCAGCCCTTCGTCGTCGAAAAAGCTCTTCAGCGACTTGGCGTCAGCGCCTTGCGCGCCGTAGCCCGGAACAAGAAAGAATTGTTTTTTCATCGCGCGTCGCAGTTTCTTCGCTTCCTCGGGAAACGTCGCGCCTACGACCGCACCCACGCTCGAGTAACCCTCGCTTCCCAAGCCGTACTCCGTCCATTCGACGATTTTCGAGGCGATTTCCTCGCTCAAAGTCTTTCTCGGGCTGGTTTTCAAATCTTGGAAGTCTTTCGACGAGGCGTTGGACGTCTTTACCAAAACGAAAACCCCGCGGTCTCTACTGCAATAATCCAAGAAGGGCATTACGGAATCCGAACCTAGCAGAGGGTTTATTGTGATGGCGTCTGCATTCAGGAAACCGAAAAACGACTTGGCGTAAGCTTCGGCAGTGTTGCCTATGTCGTTTGCCTTGCAGTCCACGATGGTCAAAAGCCCTTCTCCCTTCGCGCAGGCGATTGTTTTCCTAAGCGTTGCAAAGCCGCCGTCTCCTAAAGCCAAGTAAAAACCAAGATTCGCCTTGACGCAAGCGCAATCGCCTTTAACCGCGTCGATAATCCGCTTGCTGAAGCTGAAAACAGCTTCGGCCCGGTCTGAAGCGCCGGCGTATTCGAGCGGCAGTTTTTCGAAAACGGGGTCCAAACCCACGCAAACGCGCGAATCCTTTTTTTCAATCGCTTTCACAAGCTGGTCGGCGAAATTCATTTTTTTCCACCCTTTCCGAACGCAGATATTAAGTTTAAAAGACGGTTTGCAATTATATATTCTTCTTTTTCAAAAGCAAATTCTTATCCTTGGGGTGGTTTGAAGTGGTTTTGGAAATAGCGATTGCAGCAGGAGTAATAGCCTTGCTTTTCGCGGGATACCTCGCTTGGTGGGTATTGCGGCAGGACTCCGGAAACAAGAAAATGCAGGAAATCGCTTTAGCCATCCAACAAGGCGCCCAAGCATACTTGCTCTGCCAATACAAAACTCTAGTTTTGTTCGTCGTCATTCTGCTCGCGCTCGTCGGCTTTTTCGTAAGCTGGAACGCGGCAATCGCTTTCCTGGCTGGAGTAATCGCCTCTGCGCTGGCCGGCTACATAGGAATGACCGTCAGCGTGCGCGCCAACGTGCGAGCGGCGCAAGCCGCTGGACAAGGGCTCGACAAAGCATTGAACGTCGCAGTCAAAGGCGGAAGCGTAACGGGAATGGCGCTCGTCGGCTTGGGGCTCATAGGCGTAACAGGCATTTACCTGCTCTACAAAGACTTGGCTGTTTTGATAGGCTTCGGATTCGGAGCTTCGCTCATTTCCCTCTTCGCAAGGGTAGGAGGAGGCATTTACACTAAAGCGGCGGACGTCGGCGCAGACCTCGTGGGAAAAGTGGAAAAAGGGATTCCCGAAGACGACCCGCGCAATCCCGCCGTAATCGCTGACAACGTCGGCGACAACGTGGGCGACTGCGCAGGCATGGCTGCAGACTTGTTCGAATCCTATACTGTTACAATCATCGCTTCAATGCTTTTGGGAGTGGCATTTGGGCCTGAATACGTTACGCTGCCTTTGCTTATCGGAGCCGCTGGAGCAATCGCATCTGCACTTGGCATTTGGTTCGTTTCCTTGGGCAAAAAAAAGAACATCATGCACGCGCTGTACAAAGGCGTTTTAGCAACATCGTTTTTCGCAATAATCGGATTCTGGTTTTTCACGCAAAACAACATGCCGTTGTTTTACGCAACGCTCGTTGGCGTCGCGGCAACCATGCTCATCGGCTTGATTACTGAATACTACACTTCAAAGGAATACCGGCCAGTCAAGGAAATCGCAAATGCTGCTAAAACAGGAGCCGGAACCAACTTGATTCAAGGGCTTGCAGTGGGATTGGAAAGCACGGCCTTGCCTGCGCTGGTGATAGTAGCTGCAATAGCCGTTTCCTACTCGCTCGGAGGCGGAAACCCGGCAATGGGAATCTACATGATCGCGCTCGCCGCTACGGCAATGCTCTCTCTCACGGGAATAATCATTACTCTCGACGCTTACGGGCCGATTACCGACAATGCAGGCGGCATTGCCGAAATGAGTGGAATGCCGCCTAACGTAAGGAAAAATACTGACGCGCTCGATTCGGTCGGCAACACTACGAAAGCGACTACCAAAGGATTCGCCATCGCCGGCGCTGCACTCGGAGCGTTGGCGCTGTTCGCCGCGTTCGCCGAATCAACGAAACTCACTTCGATAAACCTCCTCAACCCCGCCGTCGTCGT
>DATDSY010000021.1:0-5821 GCA_035291125.1 Candidatus Norongarragalinales archaeon | reverse complement strand
AGTTTAAGGCAAAGTATCACGGAAGGTAAAACCGCAGGCTTTTAACCCCTTAAACCAAAAACTATTCCTGAGGCGGTTTTAGTGAAAATCAGCGGAGCGCAAACCTACTACCAACACATCAAAAACATCAGCGTACGCTTCGCCGCCAAGCCGCTGGGAAACGTCGTGTTCGGCCCATCCCCGCCCAACGTCTTCATCGGACGCGAAGGCTACCCGAACGTTTTCGTGGGCCCGCTCGTCAGCGTCGACGAAACCGTCGACCCCAACCTCTCCGACTCGCCTGCAAAATGGACTTCGCTCGGCTACGAACAAATAATTTCCCTGCGCGCGAGCATGGCGCGCGGAATGAAAAAACACGCCGTACGCAAAACATCTTCCCTGTTGGAGGAAATGCAGTTGAGCGTGCTGGCGCAAAAGCCCGTTGACATGGAAGTAACTTTCACCAAAAAACCCGAGTTCCACCTTTCCTTCTCTTCATACACTGCACCCATGGGGCCGGCGGGTGCGATGGAAAAAATGCGGCTTACTGAAAACCCGGTGATTCCCAAGAAAGTCGACGAGCTGGCTGAAGAAAAAGTCAAGGTCCGGGATGCGGTTCCCGAGCTCGTGAAAGCCGGGTTCGATTACTACTACATGCAAAAACTGTTGAGCGCGGGAGTCCTCGGCGAAAAAAAGAAGCTTGTGCCCACGCGGTGGAGCATCACGGGGACGGACAAAATCCTTGCAGACCACTACCTGGAAAAAGTTAAGGAAAACCCGCAAATCGACAGCCCCACGCTCTATTCCCACGAGCATTTCGACAACCGCTATGAAATACTGCTTTTGCCCGGAGGCTGGGAGTTCGAACAATTCGAAGCGTGGTCTCCCGGAAGCGCCTGGAAAACGAACGCGACAGTCGCGCACGAGCACGAACCGTTCACGGGAAGAAGCGATTATGCGGAAAGCGAGGGAGGAGGCTATTACGCTGGGCGTTTCGGGGTTGCGGAAGCCTTGCACAAAATGCGAAAGCAAGCGAGAAGCATTGTTTTCCGAGAGATAAGCGAAGACTACAACGTGCCGTTAGGCGTTTGGCAGGTGCGTACCGGCGTGCAGGGCGCGTTCAAAAAAACTCCGGTGAAATTCAATTCCCTGGCAGAAGCGCTATCGCATTTGCAAACCAGGCTCAAGGTTCCGATTGCGGAATACCTGAAAAACAGTTCGATATTAAGGCAAAAAACGCTGGCAGAATTCTAAACCCGCTCCCACGCCAAGCCGTTTTCCTCGAAAGCGGCGACAAGCTTGTCCCGCTGCTGCTTGTTGCAGCCCTTCCAATCCAAAAACGCCTTGTCCACAGTTTCCTCCGTTTTTTCAATCGCCTGCTTCACCATACCCGCATCCATGGAATCGAGGACGTGCTTTGAAGCCACGTGCGAAAAAGCGTAAGGCAAGGATTCGAAAGCGTTGCAGTAGTGCGTTCCGCCGAAACCCAAAGCAACCTTGTCGCTGCGCGACGCAAAAGAAGCGCACCCTTGAACTATAGCCTGGGCGACGGGCAAAGCCAAATCCTTCTGCTCCCACTCGTTCTCGCTGCTGCCCAGTTCCACGAAAACGCTTGGCGAACGCAGCGAAGTAGGCCCGTGGTGAGTCGCCTCCCTGAAAACCGCCATTTCATTTCCCTTCAGCCGCTCGAAAAACTCTTGCAGCGCCCTGGCCGAAGTCAACTGCAATTCGTTCGGGCTTCCGCCCAAACCCGCTCCCTCGCCCAAATTGCCCGGCGCGTGGACGGTATAGCAAGGCTTTCCTTTCTCGGAACTGTGTTTCGACGCGAAAACGAACAAATCGCCCGGAGGGAAACCCCCGAGGAAATCCGCGGCGTAAAGAGGGCAGTCCAACTCCACCAAAAGCATTCCGCCATTCGCGAAAGCCGGCAGTTGCCTCTCCCCCACGCTAACCCGCCCTTTCTCGGCAAAACCAAAGTTTTCCTTAAGGCAAGATGCGATATTGGCGCTCGCCTGGTCTGCAGTCGAATAAAAAACCACGGGCATAATCGTAATAAGCCCGAAAGCGAATAAAACGATTGTGAAACCGATGGGCATAGACGACGACGTTTTCGACAGGCAAAAGCGCATTCAAGGCTGGAACCAGCAGAAAGTCTCCAGCGCGCGCATTCTCGTAGTCGGGGGAGGGGCGCTGGGAAACGAAGTCGTGAAACTGCTTTTACAGTTGGGAGCAAGCGACATTACAATAGTAGACCACGACACTATCGTCAAGGCGAACCTCAACCGCTGCATTTTCTTTACTGAAAACGATGCGGAGGAAAAAGCGCTCAAGGCCGAAGTCCTGGCGCGCGAGGCTAAGAAAATAAACGCGAATGCAAACGTCAAAGCAGTTGTGAAAATGATAGAGCTCGTGGACGAAGGCTTTTTCGGCAATTTCGACTACTGCTTCGGATGCCTCGACAATCTGGCGGCGCGAATGCACTTGAACGCGCACACATACGGAAAAATGCCGTTCATCGACGGAGGAATCAACGCGTTCAACGGGCGCGTGCAGACGGTCAAAGCGCCTTCTCCTTGCTTGGAGTGCGGCTTCAGCAAAGCCGATTACAAAATACTGTGGAAAAAATATTCGTGCGTGGGCGAAACGCTCGACTTTCTCGACCCGAAAATGCCTGCGCTTGCTACTAGCGCGTCCATCACAGCCTCGCTGCAAGTCAACGAATTCCTCAAGCTCTTGCACGGTGTTGGGGAAACGCTGGAAGGAAAATTCCTGTTTTACGACGGGTTGCACGGAGAGTTCAAGACGCTAACGCTGGAAAAAAAGAAAGGGTGTGCGGTGCACGGGTGAAAGCATGAAAGAATTGACAAGCATGTTGAAGGAAATTAAGGGGCCAATCTCTTTTTCACTAGAGCATGGCGGCGCGAGCGCAAACAAACGCACGGTGGTCAAGTTTCCAAAGGCAAGCGTCACGCTTTACCACCGCGCAATTTCTGCAGAGCTGGCAAGCCTGTTCAACGCCCATAGAAAGTCCACCCAGCGCAAGCCGCCGGCTGGAAAGGAAGAAGTATTTCAAAGAAAAGCCCAGGAAAAAGAAACGGCGATCAGGAATTTTTTTGAAAGATTAAGAGAAATTTAATCACTCGAACGCGTCTTTGATTCCCTTGACCGCGTCTTCCGCCTTCTTGCCGAACATCAACTTTAGCTTCCGCCCGCAGCGAACGCACTGGCCCCCGTTCTCCGAAAGAGACTCGTAACAGTCTTTATGAAACGCGGCCCCGCAGAAGCAATGCCCGTACTTCGACTGTTCGCTGTTCTTCACGTTAAGCTTGAACTTCGCCTTGCAAAGCTCGCACGCCTCCGCGCCCTCGAGAATCAAAGCCTTGCCAGTGTCCGACGGCTTTTGCTCTTGCTCCTGCTGCTTTTCGGAAACCCGCTTTTGCTGGCGGTCGACGAAAAAGCTGTTTTTTAGTGTAACACCGTTTTTAGGCGAGCCTCGCTCCAGCAAATCCGCCAAGTCCGCAGTAGTCTGCGGCGCAGGAAGGATTTGCACAGCCGAGGTTTCCGGCGGCTTGAACATTTGCTTTTCGCGCTCCGGATTTTGCTGCAAAGGCTTTTGCTCTATCAACGGCTTTTCCTCGGCCGGCTTTTGCTCTCCCTTGGCCTTCAGCTTGGGCGCGAACAAGTTATACCCTCGCCAGCCCAAGTGCAAAGTAGAACGCGTTGCGGCGTCGAAAACAAAAAACCCTTTCTTGACCAGAACGTTAAGCCGCGAGGTGAAATCCTCTGGGTCGACCGAAGTCTTCTGCAAAATCGTGGGAACGTCGGTAATGCCGTTTTTGACTAGCGCTGCCAAATCCTTGTCAAAACGCGTGAGCTTGAACGCCGCCGCCTTCTTCCGCCCCGGCTTCTTGCGCGCCTTCGGCCTTGCGGCCTGGAAAGGCTTGTCTTCCACGCCAATGATGTCTCCGCCGGCTTCCATTCCAAAAATCACTTTCCTTATTTCTTCCTCACTACAGCAAACGAAACTTCCTTGTAATCCTCTTCACTCCCTTCCTGCGCCGCTTGCGAAAGCTTGAACGCCTTCCACTCGCCCTTCAACGGGTCGCAGACTACTGCAATATGAAACTCTTCGGGAAAAAAAACTTTTTGCGTGCGCAAGTCCGTGCTTGAGAGAAAGCACCCGTAGCCGGGATGCGAATGGCACCAGCCGACGATTACCGCTCCATTCTCCGAAAGAGCTTTCGACAAGTCCTTAAACGCATCTCGCGAAAAACGCACTGTTACCGCAGTAGCATCATTCTCGGCAGTAACATAATCCTCAACCATGACATACGGCTTTCCTTCAAACGAGTAAACCCCGCCCACCAAAAACCCGAGTGCCTCGAGCCTTTTTGAAGCGTGGTCCTTGAAGTGAACCGACGCCTTCTCGAAAGCCTTTTCCTCCAAATAAACGTCAAACATGCGTTCTCGCCTACCTCGCCCCAGCGTCTTCCAGTGGATTTTTCTTGCGCGCTTTACTTGAAGCCGAACCTGCCCATGAGCTTCGTGTGCCAAGCTTTCTTCTTTTCCTTCTCTTCCCAAATCCGTCTCGCCAAATCTGCAGGCGACAATTCCCTTCCTTCCCTTGCCGGTTCGTTGGAAATTGGAATTATGTCTTGCAACTGCTTCTTCCGCAATTCCGAGACAGTAACGTCGTGCGCAATCAGCTCTTCCTCGTCCTTCTTCTCGTCTGCGTCGGGCTTCTTTTCTATTACCCCGCGCACCACCGGCTTTCTTTCGATGCTCTTGATAATGGGTTTTTGTGTAAGGTGATTCAAACCCACTACTTGCTCTTCTTTGCCCTTCGGCGGTTCGAACGAAGGCTCCGGCTCGGCGTTCTCAACCTTAGCCACGGCTGCATCGGCGAAAGAAACTTCCGCGAAACCGTCGCTCCCCTTCTTTTTTACGACAGGCTTGTTCATTTGCACACCCTCTCCAGCAAGAGTAATAAACCGAACGCCGCTTATAATTCTTTCAGGGTTTTAAACAACCAAAACGGGTGATGGTCACATGGCTGAGTTCAACATCGTCGTCGTGCAAACGACTTCCGGAAAGGAAATAACAGTCGCAGTCGAACCGGAATTCACCATAGGAAGCGTTTTGGAAGTGCTCATTGAAAACCTGCAGCTGAAAGACCGTTTCGTGCTCGCCACCGCGGACAACAAGATTCTCAGCCCCGAGACTACGGTTGCAGACGCCGGCCTCGCGGAAGGCGCGAAAATCATGCTCATTCCCGACCCCACCGGCGGTTGAAATCCAACAACTATTAAAATTCAGGCTGAATCAACAGTGCATGCATCCTGCGAGACTAGGCGGAATCGCCTTCATCTTAATTGGTTCACTCTTAATTTTACTCGGAGTGTGGCTGACCTACTCCGAACTTTCAACTCAAAACGACTGGGTTAGCTCGACAGGCATGGTCCAAAAATCCGAGGTTAGGGAATTTATCCAGGAAAGGCGAGACGGTGGGAATACAATGGAAATAACGATGTATCGCCCTAAAGTAAACTACTCGTACGAGTTCGAAGGGAAACAATTCGTGGGCACGTGCTGTTCCTTTTCCTCAAACATCAGGGGCCAGGCTGAAGATTACGTCAACAAACATCCGGAGGGAACGACGCTAGACATTTTCGTGAACTCCAAGAAGCCCGAACTCTCAAGAGTCGGTGAAGAAAAGGGAACGCCGCTCATGATATTCCTGGCGCTCATAGCTTTCGGGATAATCGCAATTCTAGGCGGAAGGCACTTGTTGAAGACAAAGGACAATGAATGGGTGCCGGCAGACCGGCCTGGAGCGCCGCCC